>CAZINV010000160.1:1216-1590 GCA_964540685.1 uncultured Ruminococcus sp. | reverse complement strand
TTATCAATACATCCGCTAAATCTGCGTGCTTTCGTTTTAAGCTCAGCAAGTGAGGGAGGTACAGGCATATTTGACATTTCAGAAAGAATATCAACCATTTCATATTCGTCATCCGTTATACGGCTGCTGTCAAGTGAAGACAGCACGCTTCTACTGAATTTATAAGGGCTTGCCGTAGACGCAATAAGCGTCTTTGTAGTATCGCCTGTCTCGGCTCTGTAATCTTCATAAACCTTAACTGCAACTGCCGTATGAGTATCACAGGTATAGCCATATGTCTTATAGATATTGCCAATAGTCGCTTTAGTAGCGTTATCGTCACAGTATCCGCCATAGAACAATTCCTTCATTGCATCCTTGATTTCATCAGAAAC
>CAZINV010000160.1:0-1206 GCA_964540685.1 uncultured Ruminococcus sp. | reverse complement strand
GTTTGCAAGCTTTGTAAACCATTCGCAAATCAAAGAATCATTTTCACCCGAAAGCAGGTAAAGCAGTCTCTCCAGATTGCTGGAAATGAGAATATCCATAGACGGTGAACAAGTAGCGTAAAAATCACGGTTTTTATCGTAAACTCCTGTACGTATAAAATCCGTAAGAACCTTATTTACATTTGATGCACATATGAGCTTTGCAATTGGCACACCCATCATCTTAGCATAGTAAGCAGCGAGAATATTTCCAAAATTGCCCGTAGGGACAACTATATTTATCCTCTCTCCCCATTCAATTTCGCTCTGTGAAGCCATTGTTACATATGAAGAGACATAATATACTATCTGAGGGACAAGTCTTCCCCAGTTAATGGAATTTGCACTGGAAAAGCGCATATTGCATTTTTCAAGTGCATTTATAACGGCACTGTCGGTAAAAATATCTTTAACTCCGCTCTGACAGTCGTCAAAATTGCCTTTCACTGCACAAACAGTAACGTTTTCGCCTTCCTGAGTAACCATCTGACGCTTTTGCATATCGCTTACACCTTCCTCAGGATAGAATACCATTATCTGAGTACCGGGGACATTTTTAAAGCCTTCGAGCGCTGCTTTGCCTGTATCTCCTGATGTGGCAACAAGAATAACGATCTTGCAGTTAAGATTCAGCTTCTTTACAGATGTAGTCAGAAAATAAGGAAGAATCTGAAGCGCCATATCCTTAAAAGCACAAGTGGGACCGTGCCACAGCTCGAGCATATATGTTCCATCGAAAAGATGAGCTATCTCTGCTATATTAGCTGTTTCAAAATTCTTTTCAGAATAAGCGCTTTCTGTACAGTAAACAAGTTCTGCTTCCGTAAAATCAGTGAGATACTTTGAAAAAATAAAAGCCGCTCTTTGAGCGTAGGTCATATCTGAAAGATTTTTCAGTTCATCCATTGTTATGCTCGGAATTGCCTCCGGAACAAACAGCCCGCCTTCTTCTGAAATGCCCTTTGAAATCGCAGCTGCACTTTCTATACGCAAGCTGCTGTCTCTTGTACTTTTGTAATACATAATTACCACCTTTTTTCATTTATATTTAAAATAGCGAATCGCTTCTGAACAAATCAAAAGCATTTTCCAGATAAGATATACTTTGAACGCAGCCGTTATCCATACAAACCAGTGCCACATCAAAGCTTGGCTGCAAATCAATGA
>CAZINV010000159.1:716-1592 GCA_964540685.1 uncultured Ruminococcus sp. | reverse complement strand
AAAAGCCGCTTAGGAGACAGCTTAGGATATATTGTCCTATCAGAAACAGGCGATGATATAAATATTGATGATATTGCCGTAGCACCGGAATATCGCAGAACGGGCATTGGAATAGCCTTGCTTGAATGGGCTATTGATGAGTACCCTAAGAAGAATTTTCTGCTGGAGGTTCGTGAGAGCAACTGCCCTGCTATTGCCATGTATAAGTCAATAGGCTTTGTACAAGCCGGATTTAGAAAGAGATATTACATAAATCCCAATGAGGGCGCGGTTCTTATGACACTTTACAGATAATTAAAACCAATTCATACTTATATACGAAACCGGAAAGGAAAAATATTATGATAAAACACATAGTAATGTTCAAAATGAAAAGCGAATACGAAGGCAAAACTGCCATGGAAAACGCTCTTGAAGCTAAAGAACGTGCAGAAAAGCTTATAGATCTTGTGCCTGCCCTTGATAAAATAAAAGTCTGCATAAACAGCAAGGACGCAAATCCTGATAATTATGAATTTGCACTTATCTGTGACTTTTCAGATATTAACGCTTTAAATGCATATCAGGTTCATCCGGCTCATGTTGAATTTGGAAAGTTTATAAATCTCAGACGTGAGTTGAGAGCCTGCATTGACTATGAATTTTAAGGAGTCCGCAAATTAATTATGCTTATTTTAGGAATAGAAAGCTCCTGTGACGAAACAGCAGCCAGCGTTGTTAAAAATCACAGAGAAGTGCTTTCAAATGTTATAGCTTCTCAGGTAGAAGAACATAAGCTTTACGGCGGAGTTGTTCCGGAAATCGCCTCGCGCCGTCACTGCGAAAATATTCTTTGGGTTGTACAGAAAGCGCTTGATGACGCTAATGTAACTCTTG
>CAZINV010000159.1:0-706 GCA_964540685.1 uncultured Ruminococcus sp. | reverse complement strand
AACTTGACGGAATCGCAGTTACATATGCTCCCGGTCTTATTGGCGCATTGCTGGTAGGTGTAAATTTTGCAAAGGGACTTGCCCTTGCTGCCAATAAGCCGCTTGTGCCTGTTCATCATATAGCAGGCCATATTGCCGCTAACTATATTGCATATCCCGACCTTGAACCGCCTTATCTTTGCCTTGTGGTAAGCGGCGGTCATACTCACATAGTTGAAGTCCTGTCATATACGGAATTTCGCGTAATAGGCAGAACACGCGATGACGCGGCAGGAGAATGCTTTGATAAGTGCGCCCGTGCCATGGGATTTCCATATCCGGGCGGTATTCATATTGATAAAGCTTCAAAGCTCGGAAATCCCGTCTCATTCACACTTCCACGTCCCAAAATTACAGGAAATGAGTATGATTTCAGCTTCTCAGGTCTTAAAACAGCTGTTATAAATATACTGCATAATGCAAAACAAAAAGGCGAAGATATAAACCGCAATGACCTTTCAGCCAGCATACAAAGTACAATATCAGAAATTGTGACAGAACATACCATGTCTGCCGCCATGCATCTGGGCTATAATAAAATTGCTGCGGCAGGAGGAGTTTCAGCAAACAGCGGTGTGCGCAATGCCATGACAGCCAGTTGTGAGAAAAACAAATTTTCTCTGTATATGCCTCCGCTGTCTCTCTGCGGCGACAATGCTGCTATGAT
>CAZINV010000158.1:0-1632 GCA_964540685.1 uncultured Ruminococcus sp. | reverse complement strand
AATGACTCTTAACGAAAAAGCATCATTTTGTCCTGCTTGCGGCGGTCGTATGAATATAATTGATGATTCGCAGCAAATAAACCCCGATATGAATCAGCAGGAAACACCTGCACCGGAAATGCCTGCGGCAAGCAATCCTGCCTTGGATGCTGCTACGAATAACGGCTCTTCCTCTCAGGAATCCAATTGTGTTCCTCCTGCAGGAAACAATATCCCTCCAATACCTCCGGTGAACAATGTTCCTCCTATGGGAAACGGCGTTCCGCCTATAACGCCCCCGCCTAATAATACATACGGTTATTATCCCCAAACGCCTCAGCCTGAAGCTCCTAAGGACAGTAAGGATATTATTGCTCTGATAGGCATGATTGTAGGTATTGTTTCACTGGCGCTTTGCTGTTTGAACCTTATCATGCTGCCATTTGCCATTGCAGGTTTAGTCCTCGGCATACTGGGTATTAAGAGCGTGAGAAGAAAGGGCATGGCAATTGCAGCTATTATCTGTTCCTCTGTCGCAGCGCTGCTTTGTCTGGTAATATTCTTCGTGGGTGTTTGCGAGCTTGGCAATTCAGGCGATCTTGATTCAATAATTGAAGATATACTGGACGATAACGATGACATTTATGATGACATCTATGATGACATCTATGATGATTTTTATGATGACTACAACTACAAATACAATTACAACTATAATTAATAAAACGGCTGCCGTATATTAAAAATGCGGCAGCCTCTTTTACATTGTTATTTATGATATTTGCCGCCGCTTTGTATCTGAAAGCTGCGGTATATCTGTTCATAAAGCATTACTCTCGCCAGCTGGTGAGGAAAGGTCATCGGAGACATGGAGAGCTTTAAGTCAGCCGTACGCTTTACTTCATCTGACAATCCGTATGAACTGCCTATGATAAACGTTACAGTGCTGCCGCCGGAAATTCCCGCCGCCGCTATTTTCTCTGAAAACGCTTCGCTGTCCATAAGCTTTCCCTCTATGCACATTGCTATAGTAAACCCCTTTGTCCGCTTCAAAAGCTGCTGTCCTTCTTTTTCAAGGGCGGCAGATATTTCTTTTTCAGATGCCTTTTCCGGCAGCTGTACAGGCTCAAGCTCAGTGCATTTTAATGTGCAATAACGTGACAGCCTTTTTTCGTATTCTGCCGCGGCATCGCGAAAATATTTCTCTTTAAGCTTTCCGTATGCAAGTATCTGTATTGTCTGCATTAAAAAATCACTGCCTCCTTTAATCCGTACTGCTCTGCTACGTAGAGAAGATAGTCAGTTCCGAACTGATATTTTTCATCAAGGTACTCTTTTACAGTTTTCTTCGCAAGATACGGAGTGTTATTTTCCTGGCTAAGATGTCCAAGCACAATACGGGACGTTCCTTCTTCTATAAGTCTCATTGCCTCCTCCGCACAGCTTATATTTGACAAATGTCCCTCTCTGCCTGCAATTCTTGCTTTAAGGCAAAGAGGATACGAACCGTTCTTTAGCATTACAGGGTCGTAATTTGATTCTAAAAGCACAAGGTCGCTGCCTTTTACAGCATTATGCACCTCATCTGTAACATGCCCGAGGTCTGTGCATACTGAACATGTCCTTTCCTCAGGAGTTTCAATTCGGAATCCG
>CAZINV010000157.1:0-1712 GCA_964540685.1 uncultured Ruminococcus sp. | reverse complement strand
GCATTGCTGCAAAAGGTTGCCGGGCTTCACAGGACCAGTTCCTCAGCCGCTCTTGATAAGGTTACAATTATATTATAACCTATAATATACTTATTGTCAATAGATTTTATATAGGTGAAAGAATTTTTTATCCTTATGCGTACGGAGGATTCATGATGCACGAAAAAACAGCGCTATCTTTGTGAAAAATGTGAGAATCTGAAAAAATTTTAAAAAAACTATAGACTTGACGGAAGTTTTATAGTATAATAATATGGTATTTGAAAATCACTTGGAGGTAATAAAATGTCAAACTTTAAGAGAATCGCAGCGGCGGCGGCAGCTGCAACAATATTCAGTTCGTTGGCAGCTTGCGGAAGCGGCACTGCATATGCGCTTACTATAAACGGTGAGCCGATTAAAGCGGGCGTATACATTTACTTTTCTTATGTTGCATATAACGAGGCTGTCCAGACTCTGGCAGAGCAGGATTCAGAGCTTGATACAACAGATAAAGAGGTTGTAAAGCAGCAGAATATTGATGATATGAGTACTTTGGAATGGATACAGGATAAAGCGCTTACGTATTGCAAAGAACAGGCTGCTATAGTCAATAAGTTTAACGAATTGGATCTTACGCTTTCAGAAGACGACGTTAAAGAGATTGATGATACAATGGATTCTTTATGGGATGAGAGTCAGGAAACTTTTGAAAAAAACGGTATTTCCGAAAGCTCTGTACGCGATATTATGGAATATACTTATATGACGACTGATTTGTTCTATTATTATTATGATATTGGAGGCGAAGAAGGCGTTACAGAGGACGAAGTGCATGACTATTATGTGGAAAATACCGCTCGTGTACAGTACATAAGTTTTGACTCTGTAGACGGGAACGGCGAATCCCTTGACGGAAGCGCCAAAACTAAGTTTGAGAAAATGGTAAATGACTATCTGGAAGCAGTTGAAAAGCTAAGCGATGAAAGTAAAATTGAAGACAAAATGAATGAGATTCAGGAAGAGTATAATGCTTATGTAACTTCTGTATCTGAACAGGCAGCTGCGGAAGCTGCTGCGACTGCAACAGATGAAGACGGTAATCTCATTGGCACTACAACTACTGCCGCCACCACTACTACAACCGCTGCAACGGCTTCTGATGGAGAGACAACTGAAACAACGACTACCACAACAACTGTTCCTTATGCAAATGAAAGTATCATTTCAAAGGTTACAACAGATGAGGATACAGATGAAGAAGACGTTTCATACACTCCTAATAAGACTGTGCATGACTTTATCTTTGATGAAGCGGAGATTAATAAGCCTGAGTTAGTTTCCGATGAAGAAAGCGGTACGCAGTATTTGGTGGTACGCTATGATATTGAAAACCGTCTTACAGAGGATGATCTATGGACAGATACGACTAAGAAAAGTACAATATCTGTAATGCACAATGACGATTTTCAGGACAAATTAGATGGCTGGGTGGAAGAGCTTGACGTCGTGGTGAATGATGCTGCTATTAAGCGCTATGATCCGTTTGATATTGATTTTAGTTAATTTGTAAATTGATATTAATTTTAGGCGGCGCTGTATAGCTTTGACATGCAGATTACGCAGCAGTTTTTCCTTTATACATAGTTAAATATTCAAAGAAGCCTGCAAATGGGAGAACACCAAGCAGGCTTCATTGTTTAAAAATGCCAAAAGTCTGGTGTACATGTTGA
>CAZINV010000156.1:0-1767 GCA_964540685.1 uncultured Ruminococcus sp. | reverse complement strand
CTGCTGTTGCTGTACTTTATGCAATGAAAGCTATAAAAGAAGCAGGTATACCGCTGAAAAAAAATTTGCGCTTTTTATTCGGCTGCGATGAGGAAAACGGCAGTTCGGATATTGCATATTACCTCACTAAAGATAAGATGCCGCCTATGGTTTTCACTCCCGATGGAAGCTACCCTGTTATACACATTGAAAAAGGTATGCTGAGATTCAGATTTTCTAAACAATATAACGGCTGTATCTCCTTTATGAACGCCGGAACTGTACCTAATGCCGTTCCGGCTTATGCAGAAGCCATACTAAAAGACGGCAGCACAGAATGTTACAACGGCATTGCGGCTCATGCTTCAACCCCTGAACTGGGAGATAACGCTATAACCGGTCTTTTAAAGCTGATTTCGGAGCACATGGAATGCAGAGATGTAAAGATATTGTCTGAACTTTTTCCCCACGGGTGCACAGGCGGAGAGGGTCTTGGCATCAATGCGGAAGATGAAGAATCCGGAAAGCTTACCTGCGTTCTGAGCATGTTATCTGTAAGAAACGGCGTTATTACATGTACCGCCGATATACGCTATCCGGTATGCATTGCAAAAAAAGAGCTTCTGAAAAAAATAAATCAGAAGCTTTCGGAATACGGCTTTAAAACAGAAATACTCATTGCGTCAGAGCCTCATAAAACTCCTGCTGATTCGCATTTTGTCAAGACGCTGTTGTCTGTTTATGAGGAAGAGACGGGAAAAGCCGGAAAATGTATAGCCATAGGCGGCGGCACATATGTACATGATATAGAAAGCGGAGTTGCATTTGGAGCTGAAATGCCGGATTATCAATATAATATGCATGGCAATGACGAGCATTATCCTATAGAGCATCTCATGGCAGCAGTACGTATGACAGCTGCGGCAATCATAAGACTCTGCGGTTAAGATTAATACCTTCTGCCGTCTGAATATTATCCTTTGCCGTAAATCTGATTTCCATATCCGCACGAAGATTTGCTTTATAAATATTTTTTCAAAATTCTTCCGCCATTTTCAAAACGACATCAGCTACAATCTTAGCCGCTATTTTTTCAAACTTATCAAAGCTCATAGCTCCTTTATCATCAGCGTTATCGGAAATACATCTGACACTTACATATGGAACGCCGTTTCTGTACGCTGCGTGTCCCACAGCAGCGCTTTCCATATCAACAGCAAATGGATTAAACTTATCTGCAATAGACTGTTTCAAAGCATTATCTGTAACAAATGCTTCCCCTGAAACAATACGTCCGAAGAAATGCTTTACTTTAAAGCTGTCGCAGCAATCAGCCGCAAGCTTCATAAGTTCATCATCGGATTTATAAATTCCGCAATATGGCGGATAGTCTGACAGAAAATGCATATCAAGGTCATGATAACAAACCTCAGAAGAAATAACTATATCGCAAACTGCTACTTCAGGATTCATTCCTCCTGCAATACCTGCATTGACAATGGCATCCGGGCGGAATTCATCAATGAGAGCCTGAGTACACAATGCGGCATTCACTTTTGCAATTCCAGAGCATACGTGTATAACTTCCAGATTCTCATTGAGTTTGCTTACATAGTAATCAAATCCTGCTTTTTTCACAATTTCAGAATCCGCAAGCGACGCTTTGATATCGCAAAGTTCTGACGGCATTGCACCAATTATAGCAAAACGTTTCATTTTTATTCTCCAATCAAAAACAAAATTTGCATAGCATAAGAAAAAGCAGTCCTCATAAGAGAACTGCTTTTT
>CAZINV010000155.1:0-1781 GCA_964540685.1 uncultured Ruminococcus sp. | reverse complement strand
GCCATAACAGTAGTAAACCACCATCTACAGACGGTTATGAAAAACCGTCACCGAAAAGCCAACGCACGAAAAGCAGCAAAAAAGCAGGCGGTCAGATCGGACACAAGGGACATCATATTGATCTTGGTAAGCCTGATCGTGTTGAGTCAATTTATCCACAGCATTGTTTGAATTGTCCTCATAGGGAGAACTGTGCCAATTTGAAAGTACATGATACCTGCTATGCCATCGATATCATTATCAAAAAAGAAACCGTCAGATACGAGATCATGGAATGCAATTGCGGCGGAGTGCAGGAGGTTGCGAAACGTCCTGCCGGTATCAGTGGTACGGTCGCTTATGGTAACCGCCTGAAAGCTCTGATATGCGTTCTTAACACCAAGGGAATGGTGGCTATGAAGAATCTTTGTGAGATCATTCATGGTCTGACCGGAATAAAGCCAAGTGTCGGGACTGTTTCCAATATGCTGCAAAGTGCCTCTTCTATGGCAAAACCGATCGTGGATAGTTTTCCACAGAAATTATTGCGAAATCCTGTTGTGCATTGTGACGAAACAGGTCTGCATGTGAACGGCAAGTTACAATGGGTCCATGTGATCAGCACATCCGGACTGACTTACTATGCTCTTTCAGAAAAGCGCGGGCAGAAAGCGATGGATGAGATCGGATTTCTTGCACAGTATAATGGCATAGTTGTGCATGATTTCTGGAATCCCTATTTTAAGGCTACCGATGCTGAACATGCCATGTGCTGTGCGCATCTTCTGCGTGAGCTGACAGGTATTTTCGAGAATCATCCGGAACAGGCATGGGCACAGGAGTTGTATTACGAGCTGCTGTCTATGTATCGTGCGGCAGATTATTATAATCAGCATCCGGAGATCGAATCCCGACAGCATTACATGGAATGCCTGAAACGGAATTACGATCAGATCCTTGAAAAGGGCGCTGCGCAAAATCCGCTTCCTGAGAGAGCTAACGGAAAGCGAGGCAGGGTGAAACGTGGCAAAATTCGTGCTTTGATCGACCGTCTTCGGACACACAAGGGGGAAGTATGCCGTTTTGCAGATAATCCACTTGTGCCATTTACAAACAATCAAGCAGAACGAGATCTACGTATGGTCAAAATGAAAAGTAAGGTCATTGGTACATTCCGTTCAGAACATGGCGCAAATGATTTCCTGTTGCTAAAGTCCTTCACATCTACCGCTGCCAAAGCCGGAATCACTGCTTTTGACGCTTTTCTTTCTTTATTTCTTGGGCAGCTGGCTCTGGGTGACTGAATAGTTACAGGAGAAGTTACTATGACATTAAAAGAATGCTATGCAGCTTTAGAGGGAGATTATGAAAGTGTACTGTCACGTCTTATGATGGAAAGGCTTGTTCAGAAATTCGCCCTTAAGTTCCTTGACGCTGCAAGCTTTAATAATCTTGTAAAAAATATGAGTGAGAGCAATTGGGATGACGCTTTCAGAGACGCGCATACTTTGAACGGAGTATGTCAGAATTTAAGTTTTACGAAGCTCTTTTCATCAAGCAGCCTTATGACTGAAGCTCTAAGAGACGGAAATACCGAGGAAGCAGCAAATATTCTTTCTCAGGTAAAAGCTGATTATGAACAGACTGTTTCTGCGATAAAAGAACTGACCGCTGTTTAAGAGTCCTCAAATGAAATTTTTTCGTTGAATGAGGTTATAAAACATTAATAATACATGTATAAGGTGATAGAATGGGCGAAAAGGGATGCCACGACGGCCATAGAGACAGAATTCGCAGGCGAT
>CAZINV010000154.1:0-1784 GCA_964540685.1 uncultured Ruminococcus sp. | reverse complement strand
GGAGGTTCAGCACATCTGCGGTTTTAATGTCTGCAACTTCCTTAAACATCGCCATTAGTTCGGGAAGATTATTAAATCTCGCAAAGCGAGTTTTTGACCTGTATCCTGTGCCTTCCGGTTTCAGCTCCGTCACTACTACTGTCTCGCCATAGTTGGAAGCCCAAGCGTCAAAGTGCTGTAGGTCGTGCTTTTCAAGCACATTGTACTGCAAATATCTCTGAATGGTGTAGAGTTCCACTATTGAATTTGAAATCGGAGTTCCGGTTGCGTGGATAATACCACGCCCTCCGGTAATCTCGTCTAAATAGCGGCATTTCATAAAAAGATCGGAACTTTTCTGCGCTTCCGTCTGAGCAATGCCTCCGACATTTCTCATTTTTGTAAATAAAAAAAGGTTCTTAAAATAATGGCTTTCGTCAACAAAAAGCCTGTCTATACCGAGTTCTTCAAAGGTAACAACATCATCCTTTCTCGATTGATCGTTGAGTTTCTCCAACTTCACGGTCAAAGATTTTTTTGTTCTTTCAAGCTGTTTCACCGAAAATTTATCGCCCCTGTTTGCTTTCAGATCCATAATGCCATTGGTAATATCCTGAATTTGCTTCTGCAAAATCACTCTCTGTCTTTCAAAGCTCATCGGGATTTTTTCAAACTGGGAATGTCCTATGATAACAGCATCGTAATCTCCGGTTGCTATCCTGCCGCAAAAGCGTTTGCGGTTTTTCATCTCAAAATCTTTCTTGGTAGCTACTAAAATATTTGCAGCCGGATATAGCTGCAAAAACTCTGCCGCCCATTGCTCCGTAAGATGATTCGGCACAACAAACATTGACTTACTGCATAATCCGAGTCTTTTGGATTCCATTGCAGCAGCGGTCATTTCAAAGGTTTTGCCTGCGCCCATTGTGTGCGCCAACAGAGTATTTCCGCCGTACAGAATATGGGCAACGGCATTTTTCTGATGTTCCCGCAGTTCGATTTCAGGATTCATACCACTAAAAATGATATGGCTTCCGTCATACTCACGGGGACGGATACTGTTGAATTTCTCATTGTAAAGCCGTACCAATTTTTCACGGCGTTCGGGTTCATTCCATATCCAATCCTTAAAGCCCTGCTTGATAAGCTCCTGCTTTGCCTGTGCTATCTGCGTTTCCTTGTTGTTGAGAACTGCTTTTTTTCTGCCCTCATCGTCTTCGATATAGTCGAAGATACGAACGTCTTTTAAGTTAAGAGTTTCCTCAATAATTTTGTAGGCGTTGATACGGCTTGTTCCGTATGCGCTATATGCTTTTACATTGGAACGGTCGTAGGATTTTCCCTCTATATTCCATGCGCTTGTGAACTTTGAGTAGTGAACTCTGATCTCACGTCTTGCCCACAACGGTGTATCTAAGAACTCATGAATAAACTGCTGCACAATTTCTTCGGGCAGCCAAGCAGTACCAAGCTGCACGAAAATCTCGCTGGCGGTCAGGTCTGTCGGCTGTACTTTTTCAAGAGCCTCCACATGGATTTTGTAATCTTCGGGATAAACCTCGGCAGACCTTTTTGCAAGGGCAAGCTTTTCTCTAACATTGCCGGAGAGATATTCGGCCGCCATCAGATACTTTTCCTCATTGCTGTCTCCGTATTCGTACATTGGATTTAGGAAGATAACGCCTTTCAAATCCTGATAAATTTCTTCTTCGGATTTGCCCGTAAGCTGCTGCATATACACCATATCCACACGGGCTTTTTCGCCCATAGATACGGCTAACGCTTCGCTTGCTGTGTCAACGGAG
>CAZINV010000153.1:0-1946 GCA_964540685.1 uncultured Ruminococcus sp. | reverse complement strand
AATGGCTGGTATAGGTCAAACGTATATGATTGACGAAGCGCTTATGGCTTTAGAGAGCATTGTAAGTGAAATTATAAAGAAATGAGGAGTGCAGAATTATGGAAGATTGTTTATTTTGTAAAATAGCGGCAGGCGAGATACCAAGCACAAAGGTATATGAGGACGAAACGGTATATGTATTCAAAGATATCGCTCCAATTGCGCCAGTGCATTATTTGCTTATACCAAAGGAGCATATTTGCTGTGCTGCTAAAATAAATAAGGAAAATTCAGCTGTGGTTGCTCACATTTATGAGGTAGCGGCAAAGATAGCTGAACAGGAAAATCTTACAAGCGGTTATCGTATTGTAACAAACTGCGGAGCTGATGCAGGTCAAACTGTATTTCACCTTCACTTTCATATGCTTGCAGGAGTTAAAATGGGCTGGGGTAAGGAGTTTATTCAGGCATCTGAATAAGACAAGACATTTAAGTATTGACATATAGAAAAAGGATTTGAAGAAATGAAGCGGAAAATGGTTATCATCGGGATTTTTTATATCTTGGGGCTGTTTTTTGCTTCATTTTTCTCAAATCACATCTTTTTAATGATGATTCTTTTAAGTATTTGTGTGATTATACTTATGGTACTGTTAAAGATGCTCACTTTGAAAGCTGCATTAACTTCATCGGTTTCTCTTTTGGCTGGCATGTTTATCTATTCGGGGTATACAGCAAGTCATTATACGCCTGTTGTATCCCTTGCAGGCAGCAGTACATCCTTTACAGGTATAGTTACACAAGTAAGCAGATATTCAGATGATTATTGTTCATATATTTTGAAGGGTGAATTTGAAAACGGCAGTGAAGCTTCAATTTCGTGCTTTACAAACAGCATTGCCTGTATATACGGGGACGAGGTAAAGGTAGATGGAACTTTTTCGATACAAGAAAAAACATATCTTTATGACAGTACAGAATATTATAAAGGAATGTCTGTATTTTTGCAAGCTGATTCGGAATGCGCTTATGAGGTTCACCATTCGGATGGTCACACAATAGTTAGAAAAGTACAGAATTATCGCGAAATTATAGAGAGAAAGATTTATGCATTAAGCGGTAGAATAGGCGGAAGCCTTACTTCCGCAATGATATTCGGGCAAAGGCAGGGACTTGATGAAAGGATAGAATCTGCGTTTTACAACGCCGGTATAGGTCCTATGCTTGCGCTTTCCGGTTTTCATCTTGTATTATTTAACGGTTTGTGCAGTATTTTTGGAAAGCGCACAAGATTACAGCGTATAATGCAGCTTCTCATGACTATTCTTATGACGGGTCTATTTATGATTTTGTCAATGTGGCCTATCTCTGTTTTAAGAGCGGGCATTATGCTGATTATTTCAAAAAGTGCCTGTTTGTTTTACAGAGAATCCGATCCATTAAGTGCCCTTTTCATTTCTGTGATAATACTTACTGCTACAAATCCATATCTTATCCACAATGTTTCATTTCTCTTATCGGTTGCAGGGACATTTGGCATAAATAATTTTGCACCTTGGATAACAGAAAAGATTCCTTTCAGAGGATTTATCGGCAGCGTACTGAAAACATTTGTCTCTGCAGCCATTGTTTCACTTTGCACTATGCCTATATGTATCTATTATTTTCCTAAAATATCAATACTCGCACCTATTTCTAACGTAATTTTTGCGCCTATGTGCGTTCTCATTATGCTTTTTGGTATGGTGATATTCTTTTTAGGCGGCGAAAGCTTTATATGTACTTTCTGCGGCGAAGGAATAAAGGCCGTTTCAGAACTCCTTACAGACGGAATCCTTTGGATGCAGGATCATATTTCAACATATATTCCGTCAGGAAGCGATAATATTTCTAAAATAGCTTTTTTATTTGCGGCAATGACGATTGCAGTATATATGATTACGAAAAAGCGTCTGATGGTCATTGTT
>CAZINV010000152.1:0-1961 GCA_964540685.1 uncultured Ruminococcus sp. | reverse complement strand
TGGATATCCTGTAGTGCTTCGTCCTGCTTTTACCCTTGGCGGAACAGGCGGCGGGTTTGCAGACAATGAAGACGAATGCAGGCTTCTCATGAAAAACGCCCTGTCACTTTCACCGGTACACCAGGTACTTATAGAAAAGAGTGTGAAAGGCTACAAGGAAATAGAGTATGAGGTAATGCGTGACAGCAATGATACAGCAATCACCATCTGTAATATGGAGAATGTTGATCCTGTTGGTATTCATACAGGCGATTCTATTGTAGTATGCCCATCGCAAACCCTTACTAATAAAGAGTATCACATGCTTCGTGACAGCGCACTGAAAATTATTCGTGCTTTGGAGATAGAGGGCGGCTGTAATGTTCAATTTGCCCTTGATCCGAAGTCATTCCAGTATTATCTTATTGAGGTAAATCCTCGCGTTTCACGTTCATCTGCTCTTGCTTCAAAGGCAAGCGGTTATCCTATTGCACGTGTTTCCGCAAAAATCGGTGTTGGAATGACCTTGGATGAAATTAGAATTGCAAATACCCCTGCATCATTTGAGCCTGCACTTGACTATATTGTAAGTAAAATGCCAAGATTCCCATTTGATAAATTTGCTGATGCCAACAATTCACTAAGCACTCAGATGAAAGCTACCGGAGAAGTGATGAGTGTAGGAAGAACATTTGAAGAAAGTCTGCTTAAAGCAATACGTTCACTTGAGATCGGAATTTTTCATCTTCATGATCATAAGTTTGACAGCAAAGGTACAGATGAGCTGATTGAATATATCAAAATAGGAACAGATGACAGAATTTATGCAATAGCCGAGCTTTTGAGACGGGGCTGTGAAATAAAAACCATTACAAAAGCAACTTCCATAGATAAGTTCTTTATTCGCAAGCTTTTAAATATTATTGAAGAAGAAGGTAAGCTTAAGGATAATATCGGAAATATAGAGGTTTTGAATGAAGCAAAAAAGATGGGCTTCTCGGACAAGGAAATTGCGCTTCTCTGGAATAAGACCGAACTTGAAATATTCAATTTCAGAAAGGAAAAAGGCATAGTTCCTGTATACAAGATGATCGATACCTGCGCGTCTGAATTTGAAAGCTATATTCCGTATTTTTACTCAACTTACGAAGAAGAGAACGAATCGGTAGTGTCAGATAAGCCAAAGGTAATTGTATTGGGTTCGGGACCGATAAGAATTGGTCAGGGAGTTGAATTTGACTATTCAACAGTACATGCTGTAAAAACTATAAAAAATGCAGGATATGAGGCAATTATTATAAATAATAATCCGGAGACTGTTTCAACAGACTATACTTGTTCAGATAAGCTTTACTTTGAACCGCTTTGTGTTGAAGATGTAATGAATGTTATTGAATTGGAAAAGCCTTATGGTGTTATTGCAACGCTTGGCGGGCAGACTGCCATAAATCTTGCGGAGCCTCTTAAAGAACGCGGAGTAAAGATAATAGGTACAGACTGTGATGCAATTGAAAGAGCAGAAAACCGAGACGCTTTTGAAAAGCTTCTGATTTCTTTGAAAATTCCACAGCCTAAAGGTCGGGCTGTTACAAATATTGAAGCAGGAATTAAAGCAGCAGAGGAAATCGGATATCCTGTACTTGTTCGACCCAGTTTTGTTTTAGGCGGCAGAGCAATGCAGATTGTTGCAAAGGAAGAGCAGCTGAGACATTATCTGAAAACAGCAGCTGAGATAGATGAGGATAAACCTGTTCTTGTAGATAAGTATATCCGAGGGAAAGAAGTTGAGGTAGATGCAATTTGCGATGGAAAGCAAGTGTTTGTACCAGGAATCATGGAGCTTGTAGAACGTACAGGTATTCATTCAGGAGATTCTATCAGTGTTTATCCTTCATTCAGCATTTCCGATAAGGTCAAGGAAATTATTCTTGAATATACTAAAAAGCTTGGTCTTGGAATCGGCATAATAGGACTTTTCAATA
>CAZINV010000151.1:0-2076 GCA_964540685.1 uncultured Ruminococcus sp. | reverse complement strand
AGAAGCGCTGTTCCGATTATTGATGAAGGTGAAATTCAAAGAGCAAGTAAGCAGCTCCTTTCACTTGACGATTATACATATATGGCTGTTACAGGCACCTGCAATTACCTGACAAGAGACGAAAACGGAAATCTTCTGCCATTCTTCGATTGGGAAAAAACAAACATCTTACTGGGCTTTGAACAGGATCTTACAGAAGGATATTCTCTTGAGGTCACATCAATCCAAAATCCGGAAAATTATTTTTGTATGTTTATTGTAACAGATTCTCAAGGAAATTCTTCAGTATCCGAACTTATTCCTCTGGCTTAACCGAAGCATTTTTTCACTGATCTGACGCACGGTCGTACCTCCTGATACACAAGCAGCTCCTTTATTTAGCAAGTGTGTATATTTTTTAAAGTAATGTTTGTGCATAATGACAAAATATGGAAAAATGTATTGACTTTTTTGCGGAATTTATTGTATAATTTGAATAGAATCAATTATATATTTCAGTGTCAGACATAGAAATGTGATTTTTAGCAATAGCTAAGAAAGAGGTGTTTAATATTATAAAAAAATTATTTGCAGGGATAACTTCAGCAGCGATTATGCTCAGTATAACGCCGCTTCTTCCAGAGCGCAGCACCAGTGCTGCAAACAGTGTGATTGTTGACCTCTCCGAGGAATATCAGACTATTCGAGGCTTTGGAGGTATCAATCATCCGGAATGGACCGGTTCGGATCTTACAGAGCAGCAAAGGCAAACGGCTTTCGGCAATGGTGACAATGAACTAGGACTCACTGTGTTGCGCATATTTGTAAATCCGGATAGTTCTCAATGGTATAAAGCGCTTCCAACCGCTCAATATGCAACAAATATGGGCGTCACTGTTTTCGCTTCTCCATGGGAGCCTCCTTCAGAGCTTGCGGAATCCGGCGGGAGCAACGGAAAACTTCATATTCCCGCTTCAAATTATGCTGCCTATGCGGAATTTCTAAATAATTTCGGTCAGTACATGAAGGATAATGACGTTGACTTGTACTCGATTTCCGTACAGAATGAACCTGATTACGCTTCGGAATGGACTTACTGGTCAACCGACGAGACAACCGACTTTATTGCTAATTACGGCGATAAAATAACAAGTACAAGGCTTATGTCTCCTGAAAGCTTCCAGTACGCTCCGGAAAACGCATCATGGGTATCTGATGGAGGGAAAACCTTCTATACAAAAATTCTGAATAACAGCAAGGCTATGGAAAACTGCGATGTGTTCGGCACGCATTTTTACGGTACAAAAAGGGAATGGATGGATTTCCCCGAGCTGGAAAATTCCGGCAAGGAAATCTGGATGACAGAAGTTTACGTTCCCAATAGCGATGCTGATTCCGCTAACCGCTATCCCGAAGCATTAGATGTATCGGAAAATATTCATAACGCTTTAGTAGTTGGCAATATGAGCGTTTATACGTGGTGGTACATCCGCAGAAGCTACGGTCTTATGACAGAGGACGGCGCTATAAGCAAAAGAGGCTATTGTATGGCTCAATATTCAAAATATGTACGTCCTGGAGATGTAAGAATCGGCGCAACTGAACAGCCTGCTGATAATGTTCTGGTTTCCGCTTACAAGGGAGACGACGGTCAGGTGACTATTGTTGCCATAAACAAAGGCGATACGGAATATACTCAGGAATTTACAATATCAAACGAAACTATTGAAAATGTCGATCGTTACAGAACTTCGTCAGCCGAGAATATAGCTCCAACATTGAATATGAGTTACAGCGGAAGCTCTTTCTATTCGCAGCTTCCGGCGCAGAGCGTTTCAACCTTTGTCGTAACTCTTTCGGATGAAGGCTCTGATCCCGATGAAGGTTCTGACCCTGATGAAGGCTCTGAACCCGATGAGAACGGCTATTATTTCCATGATACTTTCGAGGGTGATACCTTTGATTGGAACGGCCGCGGAAATGCAGCAATACTCACTAGCGGAAGAACCGCCTATGAAGGCAGCGAGGCACTGCTTATTCAGGACAGGACAGCAGCGTGGAACGGAGCTTATAAAACTCTGAACCCGAAAACGTTTG
>CAZINV010000150.1:0-2115 GCA_964540685.1 uncultured Ruminococcus sp. | reverse complement strand
GGTTATCCTGATGACCTGTCATTCCTGTTATGGAATTGTCAAGAATAATTACAGTATTTATACCTTTATTATATACTATATCAATAAGTCCTGTAATACCTGAGTGTATAAATGTAGAGTCGCCAATTACAGATACGGTTTTCTTTGCAAATTCTTCACCTCTTGCTTTAGCCATACCAAGTGCCGTGCCAATAGAAGCGCCCATGCAGATAGTAGTATCCATGCTTGAAAGAGGCATAGCCGCGCCAAGAGTATAGCAGCCTATATCACCGCATACATTCAGCCCAAGCTTTTTCAGTACATAGAATGTTCCTCTGTGAGGACAGCCTGCACACATTACAGGAGGACGTATAGGAATTTGCTCTTTAATTTCTATTATTTCGCTGCTGTTTTTCCCCAGAATAGCTTTTTCAATCATACGGGGAGTATATTCGCCCAAAAGCGTAAATATCTCCTTGCCTATAACTTGAATGCCGAGCGCCTTGCAGTGATTTTCGATTATCGGATCGAGTTCCTCTACAACGTAAATCTTATCATGATTTGCGGCAAAGTCAGCAATAAGCTTTTTCGGCATTGGATATATCATACCAAGCTTCAGGTAATCAGCTTTATCTCCGAGAGCTTCTTTTGCGTAGAGATAGGCGATACCTGCGGAAATAATACCGATTCTGCTGCCGTTTTCTTCAATCTTATTTAGAGATGTATTTTCGGCATATTCTTCCATTCTGCGAAGACGTTCTTCAACAAATACATGGCGTTTTATGGCATTGCCGGGCATCATAACGTATTTAGAAGGGTCTTTTATATATTCTTTAAGTTCATCTCCCGTGCGCTCTTCAAGTTCTACAATACTTTGAGAATGGGAAACTCTCGTGGAAAGGCGCAAAAACATTGGGCAGTCATATTCTTCGCTGAGAGTATAGGCAAGCTTTGTAAACTCTTTGCATTCAGCAGAATCAGATGGTTCAAGCATAGGTATCTTTGCGGCAGCGGCATAGTGGCGTGAATCCTGTTCGTTCTGAGAGGAATGCATACCCTGATCGTCTGCAACGCAGAATACAAGCCCGCCTCCGACTCCTGTATAGCTTGCCGTGAATACCGGGTCAGCCATAACGTTAAGTCCAACGTGCTTCATGCAGGACATAGCCCTTGCTCCGCCAATAGAAGCTCCTATGGCAACTTCCGCAGCAACCTTTTCATTGGGCGCCCATTCTGCGTAAATCTCATCATACTTTATTATATTTTCTGTTATTTCGGTACTGGGAGTACCCGGATATGAGGATACAACTCTTACGCCTGCCTCATATGCGCCTCTGGCAACTGCCGCGTTGCCAAGCATCAACTTTTTCATATCGTTTTTCCTTCCTTAGCAAGCTCCGGTTTCTTTGGCAACGAGCTTGTCTGCACTGTAAATTTTACGAAGCTTCGGCTTTTCGATTTTACCGGTGGGATTTCTTGGGATGTCTGCAAAAATAATCTTTTTTGGACGCTTATATCTTGGAAGAGCTAAGCAGAATGCGTTTATCTCATCTTCTGTAACGCTAAATCCGTCTTTAAGCTCAATTATAGCCGCAGTTACTTCGCCAAGACGTGCGTCCGGTATGCCGATAACAGCAACGTCCTTGATTGCTTCATTGGTACGGAGAAAATCCTCTATCTGTACAGGATAAATATTTTCACCGCCGGAAATGATAACATCTTTTTTACGGTCTACCAAATAAATGAATCCGTCATTATCCTCACGAGCCATATCTCCCGTAAAGAGCCAGCCGTCCTCCAGAACCTCAGCAGTGGCTTTTTTATCGTGATAGTAGCATTTCATGACTCCAGGTCCTTTTACGGCAAGTTCCCCGACTTCTCCGATATTTACAATGCTGTGGTCGGAGTTTACTATTTTGGCTTTCCATCCGTAACCGGCTTTGCCTATAGCGCCGACTTTATGTATATTGCCTAGTCCGAGGTGAACGCATCCTGGACCTATAGATTCGCTTAGACCATAATTAGTGTCGTAATCATGATTTGGGAAGACCTTCAGCCATCGTTCAATAAGGCTGGGAGGAACCGGCTGCGCACCGATATGCATAAGCCGCCACTGGTCAAGCTTATAATCATCCA
>CAZINV010000149.1:0-2134 GCA_964540685.1 uncultured Ruminococcus sp. | reverse complement strand
AAAGAAGTGTGTCTGGCAAGTCATGAAATAGATGAATATATTAAAATTTCTAATTTGAAATCTGCGCATATAGGAAAGGGAATAGTGAAAAAAGGATACGTTAAATCAAATAAGGAGTAATACCGATGCAGGATATTGTATTAAAAAAAACGCCTGATGAATATGCAAAAGCGGCAGGTGAATATTTTATGGAAGGATATAACTGCAGTCAGTCTGTAGTACTTGCTTTTGCAGAAGAATTGGGATTTAATAAAGATACTGCTGCAAAATTTTCATCTTCGTTTGGCGGAGGAATGGGCAGACTTAGAGAAGTCTGCGGTGCTGTTAGCGGAATGTTTATAGTAGCAGGTATAATAGCAGGCTATTCCGATCCTAAGGACTATACAGCAAAAACCGCTCACTACAAGCGCATTCAGGAGCTTGCGGAGCGGTTTAAAGAAAACACGGGAAGTATAATCTGTCGTGAATTGCTAGGATTAAAAAAAGCCGGAGCAGACAGTTACGTACCGGAAAAACGTACAGATGAATATTATAAAAAGCGTCCTTGTAAAGAAATAGCAAAACTGGCTGCAAGAATAACAGCGGAATATTTTACAAATTAATATATTGTCATAGCCTGCTGATACATAAGTTCATTGTAAACAGTAAAAAACTGGTCTATGTCATACTGCACTTCTCCTCTGAGAGGGTCGCACAGAGTTACGGTATTGGCAGGTATGTCATATCCGCTTAGCAGCATGCAATGTTCATAGTTGTTCCAGTAAACATCTTCGCCGTCAGGAGTAGTCCATACATATTTTCCCTCAACATATTGGGCGTACAATGTGTTCCAGATAACAATAGGATGATCGCTGGCAATTACATAGAAAAGTTCTTCCTCTGTACTTCCGGAGAGATTGACCGGTTCAAGGCTGCTATTCTGATCCGCCAGATATTCAGCCGCTGCTTTTACGATAACAGGCGAATAGCATCCGTAGCCGTTGGAATGGGGATCGCCTATATATTTCTCAAAGAAAGAATAATCTGTACCGTTTTCCAATATGTAGTCAAGATATGTATCTGCCATTACCACTTTGTCAACGTCAAACCCAAGGTAATTCAGGAGACATGTAAGGGAAGTAATCTCACAGCCTGTAGGCAGTTCCGGCTCCTGCATAATAGGTTCGACATCTATCTGGTATTTGTCCGGAAGGGTGCTTACAGTAACAAGCGGGGCTTTTCCGGTAGTAGTCATTTCGGTAAGAGTTTCACTTGGAGCTTCTGTTTCGTCTATAACTGCATCCGCATCTTTAACGGCGATATCTGATGCTGAAGTTTCATCTGTATTAAAAACATCAGATGACGGATCAGAAAACTCTGTAATTCCACAGCCTGAAAGCATTGCGGCAACTAAAGCTAAAGCTATGGAAATGCAGCTTTTCTTCATAGTAAATTGCACCTCAAAAATTATAAATATTATCATAAATAAATAAAATTATGATATAAACATTAGATAATAAAATTTTATTTTATTATAGCATATAATACCCACTGATTGCAAGACATTATATGTAACTTTTTCCTGGAACCTTAATTTTCTCTGATTTTTCGGTAGTTTTCAACATATGCGGTAGAAAATATAATGCAGACTTGCTTTCATTATAATTCCTCCTATTGCTGAAAGCGGTAGAGCCTGCTGTTGACTTCTCTATTATATCACTTTTCGTAATATATTGCAACACGAAAGAGCCGCTTTCTCCTATTTTCGGCGCATTACACCGGATTATCGTCCGAATTATGTGCGCTTTGCAGAACGTAGTTTATCACGGACAGCTTCGGGATAAGAAAAGCCCTACCCTTGCCGATACGCTTTAACGTTCCATCGTGGATCAGTTTATAGACCTCATCACGGCTCAGACCGAGCATTTTGCGAATATCGTTTACCGTTACAACATCGGGATATTCGCTGTACATCGTCTGTCGGTTATTTTTATGCCCAAGATCAATGCACTATTGGCAGACACCCTGCCGAAACAGAGTGTCTCCCGATAGGACATCGCCTATCAATTAGAATAGGAGAAAAAATATGATGTAAAAAGCGTGGGTTATGTATCTTAGAACGGCAGACCAGCAAATGGGCATAAACTGTCCTGCA
>CAZINV010000148.1:0-2249 GCA_964540685.1 uncultured Ruminococcus sp. | reverse complement strand
GCTTTACGCTATCAATGGCGGAGTTGATGAAAGAATTGATCCCAAGACCGGCAAGCACAATCAGGTAGGACCTAAATACAGACCTGTAACAGGCGATTATCTTGATTATGATGATGTAATGGAAAAGTATATCGATATGATGAAATGGCTTGCCAATCTGTATGTTAATACTTTGAACTGCATACACTATATGCACGACAAGTATTGCTATGAAGCACTTCAGATGGCTCTTCACGATAGAGATGTAAAGCGCTATTTTGCAACAGGTATCGCAGGTTTGTCGGTAGTAGCTGATTCGCTGTCCGCTATTAAGTATGCAAAGGTTAAGTGCATACGTGATGAATTCGGCGTAGTAACAGATTTTGAAATTGAAGGAGATTTTCCGAAGTACGGCAACAACGATGACCGTGTAGATGACATTGCTGTTGATATTCTTAATAAGTTTATGGATATGGTTCGCAGCAACCATTGCTACAGAAACGGCGTTCCTACAACATCTATTCTTACTATAACATCAAACGTTGTATACGGCAAGAAAACAGGTAATACACCTGATGGACGTAAGAAAGGTGTTCCGCTGGCACCGGGAGCAAACCCGATGCACGGCAGAGATACTCACGGCGCTGCTGCATCCATGGCTTCTGTTGCCAAGCTTCCATGGAGCAATGCACAGGACGGTATTTCCAATACCTTCACTGTAATACCGGACGCTCTGGGTAAAGACAGCGGTGTATTTGCCGGAGATATTGATATTGAATCTATAAGAGAGGCTATGAAAGACTAATTTCTGCCTTAAATCAAGATGGGAGGTAATACCAATGGCTTTAGAACCCGAAAAGAAACAACAGGAAGATGATATTTTAGAAATGATTGAGAACCTGATGGCATCGGGGACAGGACATCTTACGATTACGCCTGAAGATATGGAAAACGGCGGTATTAGGGTGGATACCTATAAGAGCATGGATTGTTCCAAGGGTAATATGGCTTGCTGTCAGCCCACTGAGTTTATGGATGAGGAATAGTTATTATTTCATAAAAATTTTTTAGGAGGAATTTATTATGGCAAACGAGAAACAGATTGACAATTTGGTTGAACTTATCGATGGATACGCAGAAAAAGGCGGTCATCATCTGAACGTTAACGTTCTTAATAGAGAGACTCTTTTGGACGCTCAGCAGCATCCTGAAAAGTATCCTCAGTTAACAATCCGTGTAAGCGGATATGCTGTAAACTTTAACAAGCTGACAAAGGAACAGCAGGATGATGTTATCTCTAGGACATTCCACGCTGCTCTTTAATTCAGCGAAAAGTGAGTTCGATTAAGAATCGGTGAATCCATGCGGGCGTGCTTTAAGTGCGCCCGCATTTCTATATATAGGAGGTCAAATAATATGGAAGGATATATTCATTCAACAGAGAGCTTCGGTACAGTAGACGGTCCGGGAATACGTTTTGTAGTGTTTTTTCAGGGATGTCCAATGAGATGTCAATATTGTCATAATCCGGACACATGGAAATTCGGAGCAGGTGAAAAGCGCACAGTTGAATCTCTGCTTGAAGAATACGACGGACTTAAAGAATTTCTCAAAAGCGGCGGTATAACTGCAACAGGCGGTGAACCGCTTATGCAGATGGAGTTTTTAACAGAGCTTTTTCGCGAGGCAAAGAAAAGAGGTATACACACTTGTCTTGATTCATCGGGAATTATGTTCCGCGAAGAGAAAAAAGCTGAGTATGACTGCCTTATGAAGTATACCGATATTGTGATGCTGGATATAAAGCATATTGATGATGATGAACATAAAAAGCTTACAGGTCAGTCAAACAAGAATATTCTGGCTTTTGCAGAATATCTCAATGACATAGGCAAGGAAATATGGATTCGCCACGTTGTTGTTCCGGGGATCACTCTTAATGAAAAATACCTTAGAAGACTTGGTTATTTTATAGGAGGGCTTGACAATCTTAAGGCACTTGATATACTTCCTTATCATACAATGGGAGTAGTGAAGTACGAGAAGCTTAATATGGAGTATCCTTTAAAGGGAATTGAGCCGGCAACAGAAGAAGCCTATCAAACAAAATTTTCTTTCGCTAGAATTTCTACTTCAAAAACAAGCAAGAATGGTTGGTTTGCATTAAATCGTGCGCAATCTAATTTCACACGATTTCTACTTCAAAAACAAGCAAGAACAAATTCTATAAACATTTGCAACTTGTCATTGAAACTCCACGCTAGAATTTG
>CAZINV010000147.1:0-2295 GCA_964540685.1 uncultured Ruminococcus sp. | reverse complement strand
ATTTCTTCTATAATTCCTGTAAACATATCTTCACTCCTTACCGCCGCGTGCGGCACGCCTTACGGCTTTGTACGGTGCTGCCTTAAATATTTTTATTATTTTAAGGTGTATGTAATCAAAACGTCTTTTCCTATAAGTTCTGCTTTTTTATAAATCAGCGGCAGAGCATTCATCATGTCTGTAATATTCAGATTGCCTACAGGAGAGATACCGTCTCCGCCAACTATTTTAGGAGCAATGTATGCCTGCACTTCATTAGCAAGCTTTTCACGGAAAACAGATGCATGCAATTTAGCGCCGCCTTCTACAAGTACGCTTGTAAGGTTCATTTTTGCGAGAGTTTTCATTATTTCCGTTAGATTAGTATGCCCGTCCTTTTGTGCAATTCTGCAAACTTTTACTCCTTTTTTTTCAAGAGCTGCTGTCTTTTTTTCATCTTTGACGCATGTCATAACAATTACCGGTGCTATGTCAGCACTTCTCACAAGCTCGCAGTCATCAGGAATTCTCAAGTGGGTATCACACACCACGCGCACAGGGTGCACAGGCTCTTCGCACCTGCACAAAAGGCTTGGATTATCGGCTAAAACAGTGTCTATGCCGACCATTACAGCTGATACAGCTTTTCTCGTTTCCTGAACTCTTGATCTTGCCGCCTCGCCTGTAACCCACTTTGAGCTGCCGTTTCCGCATGCTATTTTTCCGTCCGCAGACATTGCATACTTGCATATTACATAAGGCATATTATGTTTCATATAATAGAAAAAGAAAGGATTAAGCTCGTCGCATTCTTTTTTCATGACTTCATAAACCGTTTCAATGCCTGCCTTTTCAAGAATCTCCCTGCTTTTGCCGCTTACAAGGGGATTCGGGTCATATGAACCCGCAAACACACGTTTGATGCCGGCTTCTATAAGCGCATCTGTGCATGGAGGCTGCTTGCCATAGTGGCAGCAAGGCTCCAATGTAACGTAAATATCAGCGCCCATTGGAGACTCTGTACAGTTGCTCAGCGCATGGCGTTCAGCGTGAAGCTCACCGTACTTAGCGTGATAGCCCTCGCCGATTATCCTGCCGTTCTTTACAATAACAGCTCCCACTAAGGGATTAGGGGCGGTAAGTCCCGTTCCTTTCCGCGCAAGCTCTATAGCTCTTTCCATATAAATGCATTTCAAGCGATCATCTCCTATAAAAAAAGCTGCCCATTCATATAGAACAGGGCAGCTGCATCACCAATTATTAAAGTACAGCATATAAATAAAATGCGCTGAAAAACACAGGTGAAGCTTCTTCCATCCGGACTTTACCGTCGGTTTCGGAGTTGCACCGAATCAGCCGCTGCTTTTAATAGCAGCGGGTCGTGGACTTTACCACCGGTTATGAATTGAACATACCCTGAAGCTGAATACATTATAATTATATCACAGTAAAGCTTATTTGTCAACAGTAAAATAAGTTTTTTGGCATTGTTTATGCAAGCTTAATGGAAAAATGAACTTTTTTCTGAATAATAACTTCAAAAACTTTTCTTTTCTTTGGAAAAACAGTGCTGTATACTTATAAAACAAACTAATTTTTGCAAAAAAGATAAGCGGCTTGACAAAATGCCTTTTATAATGTAAGATATAACCTAAGTACAGATATTCTTCGCCTCTTCGGCGGAAGAATCATCCGATCTTTCGGCGCGGGATTTAATACTCTGCTGAAGCTTTGGAATATAACGCTTCCGGCGCATTTTACAATCTATTGCCGTTTATGCTCTTTGCGAGCAAAGCAGAGTGCTGCCCTAAAAGAACAGATTCAAGAAAAAATATATGAAAGAGAGTGAGGTTTTATTATGTCAACAGCTGATATTTCCACATATTTTGCCTGTGATGTTTTTAACGATGAGGTTATGCGTGCAAGACTCCCTAAACAGATATACAAGGCGCTTAACAGGACAAAGAAAATGGGCGTAGCCCTTGATCCTGCATACGCGGATGTTGTGGCAAATGCAATAAAAGACTGGGCTATAGAGCGCGGCGCTACGCATTATACTCATTGGTTTCAGCCTATGACCGGCTCTACGGCGGAAAAGCACGATTCGTTTATAAGTCCTACAGACAATGGCATGATTATCATGAATTTTTCAGGGCAATCTCTTGTCAAGGGCGAACCTGATGCTTCGTCGTTTCCTTCTGGAGGTTTAAGACAGACATGTTCTGCAAGGGGATATACCATATGGGACCCAACTTCGCCTATCTTCGTAAAAGAGGGGACTCTGTATATCCCTACAGCTTTTGTATCATATACCGG
>CAZINV010000146.1:0-2301 GCA_964540685.1 uncultured Ruminococcus sp. | reverse complement strand
GGGAGCAGCTATTCTCAGGGCTATTCTGGACGGTACGGAGTATGGTCTCGGCACTAATGGCTATGGCGAATCAAGCGCTATGGGCGCGTCTCTCACACAGGCTCTTCTTATTGAAGTAGTACTTACGTTTGTGTTTGTGTTTGCGGTTCTTGGAGTTACATCTAAAGAAAAGTACAGTTCAGTAGCAGGCATTGTTATTGGTCTTACACTTACACTTGTACATATTCTTGGCGTGCCGTTTACAGGTACGTCTGTAAACCCTGCAAGGAGCTTAGGTCCTGCGCTTCTGATGGGCGGCGATGCGCTTTCTCAGGTATGGGTATTTATTGTGGCTCCGCTTGTAGGAGGAGCAATTGCAGCAGTTGTATTTATGCTGCTTCAGCCTGATAAAAAGACTAAGTAATTTTTGAAATCCAGAGCATTTATCTCTTTTTTCTCATTGTTTTTCCCGGAACAGCCGCTACTGTATAATGCAGTGCGGCTGTTTTGGGCTTAATACTAATCTCTAATTAACTGAATGAAAAGCAGCACCGCTTTTTTGTACAGAGCGCTGCCATCCTGTCTCTATATAAAAATCCGGCGCTGCCTCTTTCATCAAGCCGGCAGATTAGTATAATTTCCCCGATTAATGAACTTGACAATATCTTTTATTCTGTGTATAATATAAAGAATAGCTGAAAAAACCGCCTGGCGGCTCAAAATGCATTTTGTTTGCGCATTTTTGCTGTATTACAAAATCCGACATACGACAGCCGGGATTCAAAGTAAATGGTTTCGGCGCGTCATACAGCCTATTGCAGGCTTTGCTTTTTACAGGCAAAGCAGAACGTAAAAAAGCAAGACTCGATTTTCATAACGGAGGGAGTAAATTTTTATGAAAAAGAAAATCACAAAACTGACAGCTGCGTTCTTTGCGGCTATTACGCTTCTTGAATCATCCGCCGTACTTAACGCAAGCGCTGATGACGGGATAAAAATTGTGGCTCTTGGAGACAGCATTACAAACGGATATTCTATGGACGGCTCGCTTATTGCTTCATATCCGCAGATAGTAAGTGAATATTATAATGCAGAGCTTGTGAATTTTGCGTCTGACGGACTTACCAGTGAAGGACTTCTTGAACAGCTTTCGGACAGTACTCTGCAAAGCGAAATTGCCGACGCCGATGTTGTGCTTGTAACTATTGGAGGCAATGACATTATGCAGCCTGTTTTGAATAATGAATTTCTGGACGCGTCTCAGTACAATACTATGACCGAGCTTATTGCTGCAATGAAAGAGCAGGGAGATATGTTTGTTTTTCAGCTTCAGGTATATCTTAACTCTGTCATGCCTGACGCAATCCAGACATGCAATGCAAACATTCAGGAGATTGAAAATCGGCTGAGTTCAATGACAAATGGTCAGATAGTTATACAGACGGTGTATAATCCTATGGATTTGAGCGCGGATGATACAACTCTTGCCAGCAGCGGTTCTATGACAGCGCTTTCCGCAAATGTTCAGGGCTATCTTGAGGGGAAGCCTAATAATACCCTTTACCCTGAGGATGGCGGCATCAATGATATTATAAGAGGACTTGAAATTGCTTCTGTAGTTGACACTTTTAATTTATTTGCAGATCACTCATATTTTTATACGCACATATATAATACGGATGTTCATCCTAACAGCAAGGGACACCTTGCGATTGCCGCGTCTGTTATAGATACTCTTAATCTTCCTGAAACATATTCAGGCAGCAGTTCGATTATGCGCAGAGCGTATAAAGAGTCGGGAGCAGAGTCAACTCTTGCCGGGATAAGCACGGATGTAAATGACAGCGTAGTGGAGAAGATACTTAAAAAGGGCATCGGAGATGCGGATGGAGACGGATATGTAAATTTATCCGATGCCACAGCGGCTCTCACAATATACGCGTATAACGCAGCTCTTCTTGATTCTCCTATAACGGGTATAGACGCGCTTGCCGCCGATGTCGACAGCGATGGAGAAGCCGGAATTTCCGATGCGACCCTTATTCTGCAATATCATGCTGAAAATACCGCGAAGCTGATAGACTGTACATTTCCGGAGTATATAGAATAAATAAAAATAAGCTGACGATATATGTGTAAGATTTGCATTTCAGCTGTGAAAAAAATATACAGCTTGGTTTTACGGCGTTTTCTATAGGTTATCATAATATTATCACATTAAAAGGTATAATTATAATTACCGAAACGAAAACAGAAGCCGTCAAGGCATGTTATTAAAGATATATTGAAAGGATGATATTTCATGGCTGAATTTGAAAATAA
>CAZINV010000145.1:0-2307 GCA_964540685.1 uncultured Ruminococcus sp. | reverse complement strand
GTAAATAATACCATGATGAGCCTGCCCATTGAGGCATGGTATCAGTCTCTCTCTTTGCAGGTCCGCCGCACTGGGGACAGGTAGTGTTTATAAAACTTTCAAGAGTGGAAAGCGGACTTTCTCCATTATCAGTAGGCATATAGCTTTCAACATCAGGCAGCGTCAGCGGAAGCTCGTCTTCTGGAAGCGCCACATATCCGCACTTGTCACAATGTACTATCGGAATAGGCTCGCCCCAATATCTCTGACGTGAAAACACCCAGTCACGAAGCTTATAGTTTACCTTGCTCTTTCCCTTGCCGTTTTCTTCAAGCCACTCTTTAATCTTAACCTTAGCTTCTTCCACAGTAAGACCGTCAAGAAAGTCGCTGTTTGTCATAATACCTGTTTCACAGTCGGTAAATGCTTCTTTTGTAATATCTCCGCCTTTTACAACTTCAATAATAGGCAGATCAAATACCTTTGCAAAATCGTAGTCACGTGTATCATGAGCCGGAACTGCCATAATAGCGCCTGTACCATAACTCATTAGTACATAATCCGACAGAAAAATAGGTATTTCCTTGCCGTTTACAGGATTTATTCCGCATACTCCATCCAGACGCACGCCTGTTTTTTCCTTTGCCATTTCCGTCCTCTCAAAATCGGACTTCCTTGCAGCTTTTTCCTGGTACTCACGTATCTTGTCCATATTTTTAAGACTGCCGCTCCATTTTTCAATAAGCGGATGTTCAGGAGACATTACCATGTATGTGGCGCCGAAAAGCGTATCCGGACGGGTCGTATATATTTTCAAAGTATCGCCGGCAGTAGTGGCAAAGTCAACCTCCGCGCCTGTTGACCGTCCAATCCAATTGCGCTGCGTAGTCTTGATTTTTTCAAGATAATCCACATCGTCAAGATCGTCAAGCAATCTCTGAGCATAGTCTGTGATCTTAAGCATCCACTGCGACTTTACTTTACGTATGACTTCTCCGCCGCAGCGTTCGCATACACCGCCTACTACCTCTTCATTGGCAAGAACAACCTTGCAGGAAGTACACCAGTTTACAGCCATTTCCTTTTTATATGCAAGACCTTTCTTGAACATCTGAAGGAATATCCACTGAGTCCAGTGAAAATAATTCGGATCAGTCGTATTTATTTCTCTGTCCCAGTCAAAGGACAGACCAAGAGACTGCAGCTGGCTCTTGAAACGCGCTACGTTATTCTTAGTTACAATTGCAGGATGAATCTTGTTCTTTATGGCAAAATTTTCAGTTGGAAGACCAAATGCGTCCCAGCCCATAGGAAATAGTACATTATAGCCCTCAAGGCGGCGCTTTCTGGCAACAATATCCATTGCTGTATACGGACGCGGATGCCCAATGTGAAGCCCCTGGCCTGACGGATACGGAAATTCTACAAGTGCATAGAATTTAGGCTTGCTGTAATCTGTTCCTGCACGAAAGGAATTGTGCTCTTTCCAATACTTCTGCCATTTGCTTTCAATGGCGGCGAAATCATATTTACTCATTATTTATCATCCTTTATGTTAATTTTAATTATTGCCAAAATATGCCCTCACATTTTTATTGAATGCAAGCAGCAAGCCTGCCAGAAGGTCGATAATTCCTTCCAAAAGATATATCCAGTATACAAAGCTATTGCCAAGATTGGTAATATTCGTCCAGAAATGAGCGATAAACACAAGTCCCAGATATACCGCAATAATATAATTGCAATAAGGCACATGCTTATAAAGCAATACAAAAATAACTCCTGCTATTATAAGCATCAGCACATTTGTAAATGAAAAACCCAATATCAGGTTCAAAACGGACTTTACTATAAGATAAATCCCAACAGCCATAGTTATATTTTTTCCTGTCTCATTCATTGATGTTACCTCCAGTCAATCAGTCTTTTTTTAGCCAATCGGAAATATCAACATGTTCGCCGTCAGCCCACATACGTTCCAATTGATAAAAGTCTCTTGCTTCTTTATAAAAAACGTGTACTATAATGTCTCCGTAGTCAAGTACTATCCAGCTTGAGCCATTACCTCTGCCCTCACGGTGAATAGGCTCGATTCCTATCTCTGAAAGCTTATATTCCACCTCATCCGCAAGAGTTCGGGTATGAGTGGTGCTTGTACCGTTTGCAATTACAAAGTAATCTCCCAAAACAGTAAGCTCTCTTATTCCGATAACCTCTATGTCCTCGGCTCTTTTGCTGTCCAGCGCTTTTACAATCACTTCAAGTATATTATTATTTTCAGCCATATATTCTATCCTCTTTTCATTAGTCGCCGCTATAGATATTTTG
>CAZINV010000144.1:0-2317 GCA_964540685.1 uncultured Ruminococcus sp. | reverse complement strand
GCATCATCATTTCGGATTCCAATGTACGGGCTGTTTCCAGCGCCACGCTTACTACGATAAGAACGGTTGTACCGCCCATTGCCAGAGAACTGAGATTAGAATCCCACATTGTCATGAAAATCGGGAATATAGCTATGACGCCTAAGAAGAATGCGCCAACCAGTGTAATTTTATTCAATACACGCTGAATATAGTCAGATGTAGGCTTGCCGGGACGAATACCCGGAATTGCTCCGTTGTTCTGGCGGAGATTATTTGCGATCTCAACCGGATTATACTGCATTGAAACATAAAAGAAGTTAAATGCTATTATCAGTACAAAATAAATCGCAGCATAGCCCAGTGAATTCATTTTAAAGAAATTGATAAAACCATTGTAAAACCTCTGCCAGAATCCCTGAGGATCTGTATACAGCGGCTTAAAAAGCTCAATTGTACTCGGCAGCGACATAAAGCTCATTGCAAAAATGATAGGCATAACGCCGCTCATCATTACCTTTACAGGAATGTGAGTGCTTTGTCCTCCATACTGCTTTCTGCCCACTACACGCTTAGCGTACTGAATTGGAATACGCCTCTCCGCATTGTTCATAAAAACGATAAATGTGATAATCGCTACAAACAAAATCAGAACTGCAATGGATACAAACAAGTACGGATTAGGATCATCAGCCGTCAGACTGACCAGCTTGCCGACCATCTGCGGAAAACGTGCAAGAATACCGGCAAAGAGAATCATAGAGATACCATTGCCAATGCCTTTATCATTGATTCTGTTGCCCATCCATACTACTACGGATGTACCTGCCACAAAGCTCATTACGATAACAGTACCAATAAATATATTTTCAAATGTTGAATCGCCTGATTTAACAGCGCCCATGCCGTTTTTCAGAGTAAAATAATATGCGATGGACATAAAAAGCGAAATCGCCATTGCTACTATAGCTGTAATTTTGTTAAGCTTCTTTTGCCCCTCTTCGCCCTCGTCACGCATACGTTCCAGAGGTGGAAGCGCATATGTGAGCAGCTGCATAATGATGGATGCGTTGATATACGGTGTTATCGAAAGCGAAAATACCGTTGACTGCGACAGCGCTCCACCGGTGATAATATTCAGATATTCCAGAAAGTTACCGCCTGTTGCATTATCATCCATCCAGTTGGATACAATGCTTGTATCCAAAAACGGAACAACAAGCGCACATCCTAAACGGAAAATGATAATCATAAATAATGTGTACAATAGCTTCTTACGGATGTCTTTTATTCTCCAAGCGTCTCTCAGCGTCTTAAACACATTACATCACCTCTGCTTTTCCGCCAGCCTTTTCAATCTTCTCAACTGCACTTTTTGTAAACTTTGCAGCCTTTACGGTCAGCTTTGTATTCAGTTCACCGTCGCCCAGAATCTTAACGCCGTCGCAAACTTTCTTTACAAGACCGGACGCTTTCAGCAATTCTGCGTCTACTACAGTGCCTTCTGCAAAAATATTCAGTGCAGATACGTTTACTGCAGCATACTTAGCAGCGAAGATATTGTTAAAACCCCTCTTAGGAATCCTTCTGGTTAATGGCATTTGTCCGCCTTCAAAACCGATTCTTACACCGCCGCCGCTTCTTGCATTCTGTCCCTTATGACCCTTGCCTGCGGTTTTGCCGTTGCCTGAACCGTGACCTCTGCCGATTCTCTTAACTTCCTTCTTGGATCCTTCTGCCGGGGATAATTCGTGAAGTTTCATTCTGCGCACCTCCTTGCTTATGCTTCTTCTATCTCAACGAGGTGAGAAATCTTCTTAATTTTACCGAGGGTAGCTGCATTATCCGGCTGAACGGTGCTGTCGCCGATCTTCTTCAGCCCCAGAGTATTTGCAGTAGCAATCTGATTCTGCTTTCTGCCGATAAGGCTCTTTACGAGCGTGATTTTCTTTGCCATTTATGCGCCCTCCTTAATTAAAAATCTCTTTAACAGACTTGCCTCTCTTTTCAGCAACCTCCGCAGCTGTTGTACAGGACGCCAGTCCATTGATTGTAGCACGTACTACGTTGCATGGATTGTTAGAGCGCAGGGACTTGGTTCTGATATCCTTTATACCTGCCACTTCGATGACTGCACGTACAGGACCTCCGGCAATAACACCGGTACCTGCTGCAGCCGGCTTCATCAGTACTGAACCAGCGCCAAATTTGCCTACAATCTCGTGCGGAATTGTTGTGCCCTTAAGCGGAACCTTGATAAGATTCTTCTTTGCATCTTCAATACCCTTGCGGATTGCATCCGGAACTTCTCCGGATTTTCCCAGACCGAAACCAACAG
>CAZINV010000143.1:0-2400 GCA_964540685.1 uncultured Ruminococcus sp. | reverse complement strand
TTTTTTGTGTTCACATGAATACACTCTTGATTTGGGTGCTTTCTTCCTCCTTGCGGCGGAACGTTTGATACAGTGCCTTCAATAATTTTAAGAAGAGCCTGTTGTACGCCTTCACCGCTTACATCTCTTGTAAGAGATGTATTCTCCGATTTTCGTGCAATTTTATCAATTTCATCAATATATATAATTCCACGTTCAGCGGCTTCTACATTAAAATCAGCAGCTTGCAAAAGACGTACAAGGACATTTTCAACGTCATCTCCTACATAACCAGCTTCTGTAATAGTAGTAGCGTCTGCAATGGCAAAAGGAACGTCAAGCGTTTTAGCAAGAGTCTGGGCAAGAAATGTCTTGCCAACACCGGTAGGTCCAAGAAGAAGTATATTGCTCTTTTGAAGCTCTACATCATCTCCCGAATCCTCTTGACTCATAATTCTCTTATAATGATTATAAACAGCAACAGAAAGTGCCATTTTAGCTGCATCCTGACCAATAACATATTCATCAAGGACTTTTTTTATCTCTGAGGGCTTTAGCAACTTAATCGCATTAGGCTTCTTAGCTTTTTTTCTTTTCTTTTCTGCTTGATACTCCGCAGTCATACCATTGCCTTCCAGCATTTCGTAACAATAGCACACGCATCTGTCACAAATATTTACATCCCCTGCGGAAAACATACTGTTTGACATATCTTCTGTTCTCCCGCAGAAATTACATTTTTTTAATGAATGATCTGCCATGTCTGCTCCTTATCTGTTTACAATAACTTTATCGATCAGACCATATTCCTTTGCTTCCTCTGCGTACATATAGTTATCGCGTTCAGTATCAACTGCAATCTGCTCAATGCTTTTACCTGTATTCGCTGCAAGTATCTCATTCAGGCGGTTACGTGTTCTTAAAAGGTGGTCAGATTGTATTTTTATATCTGTACACTGCCCTGACAAGCCCCCTGAAATTAGAGGCTGGTGTATCATAATCTCGCTGCTCGGAAGAGCAATTCTTTTTCCCTTAGTGCCTGATGACAACAGAAACGCACCCATTGACGCAGCCATACCAATGCAAATAGTTGACACATCACACTTAATATACTGCATAGTATCGTAAATTGCCATTCCTGCTGTGCAGGAGCCGCCGGGGCTGTTAATATAAAGTGAAATATCCTTTTCAGCATCCTGACTTTCCAAATACAAAAGCTGTGCAATTACAACACTGGCGGATGCATCTGTAACCTGGTCACAGAGCATTATGATACGATCATTCAGAAGACGCGAGAAAATATCATATGAACGTTCTCCTCTTCCTGATTGTTCAACAACGTATGGAATAAAACTACTCACGATAATCATCCCTTCATTCAACATATTTCTACCGGAATATACCGGTTTTTAACGTTTGCATAAATATTACAGCAGGGCGAACAGATGTTCGCCCCCATTTACTGTAATTATCGTCAAAGCACTGATTATTCAGCAGCTTCTTCCTTATTGGAATTATCGACTACAGCTGTCTCCTTTATGAGATCCATAGCCTTAGTTACCAGCATATCTGTTTTGAAATCTTCCATAGGAATATGCGCCTTAACATAATCAAGAGTAAGGTTGTTTTTCTCTGCAAGATCGGTAAGTTCAGCATTGATTTCTTCTTCAGAGAGTTCAATATTCTCAAGCTTTGCAATCTTTTCAAGAGCAAGACGGAGCTTTACTTCATTTTCAGCTCTTTCAAGATAAGTAGCCTTAAGAGAATCAGCATCCATACCTGTATACTGAAGGTATAGATCCATATCCATTCCGTTCTGCTTGAGCTGAGATGCAAAGCTATTCATCAAAGTATCGGCACGATGCTCAAACATACAATGCGGAATCGGATCCTGAACCTTGGCAATAATAGAATCTATGAGCGCATTTTCAAAACTTGTTTGTGCAGAAGCTTCTGCGCTCTCTTCCAATCTCTTCCTTATATCGGCCTTGAGTTCGTCAACTGTATCAAAATCAGATGCATCCTTTACAAATTCATCATCGAACTCAGGAAGCTCTTCAGAAGAAATGCTGTTGATGCGGCATTTGAATGTAGCTTCCTTGCCTGCATAATCTTCCATCTGATAATTTTCAGGGAATGTAACAACAACATCGAAATCCTCGCCAATGCTGTGACCTGCAACCTGTTCTTCAAAGCCCGGAATAAATTGACCGCTGCCTAGCTTCAGCTGAAAATCCTCTCCCTTTCCGCCTTCAAATGCTGTATCGCCAAAGAAACCTTCAAAGTCAAACTTAACTTCATCGCCCATCTGTGCAGCTCTGTCATCAACAGAAACTACTCTTGCATTTCTCTGGAGCATTGAATTAATCTGTGCGTCAACGTCCTCATCAGTTACCTCATGAACGTCCTTAGGAGCGGTCA
>CAZINV010000142.1:0-2419 GCA_964540685.1 uncultured Ruminococcus sp. | reverse complement strand
ATACGATAAGATAAAGGAGCTTCGCTACCAGCCGGAGCTTGTTATGCTTGATCCTTATGCAAAATCTGTCTCCGGAAGAAACAGCTGGTGTATGGAAATAGATCCTAAACGTTCATGCAAATTCAGAGGGAAAATAATAAAAGATGATTTTGACTGGGAAGGCGACGTCTGTCCTGATATTCCCCGTAAAGACCTTATTATTTATGAAGCGCATGTCCGCAGTATGACTATGCACCGCTCATCCGGTGTGAAAAATCCGGGAACCTTTGCAGGTCTTGTTGAAAAGATACCATATATAAAATCACTCGGAATAAACTGCATAGAGCTTATGCCGGTATTTGAATTCGACGAAATGGAATTTAACCGTTTCTTTAATCAAAAAAGGATCCTCAATTACTGGGGATATAGTACTCTTAACTTTTTCTCTCCCAAAGCAGGATATGCGGCAAAAGGCGTAGACGGAAGACAGACAGAAGAATTCAAGGAAATGATAAAAGCATTTCACTCTGCCGGAATAAAAGTTATTCTGGATGTAGTATATAATCACACAGCAGAGGGAGAAGAAAAAGAAAGATGTTACTCATTTCAGGGAATCGACCATAAAACTTATTATATAAGCCAGCCTGACGGTTTTAATACAAATTATTCAGGCTGCGGCAATACATTCAAATGCAATCATCCTGTGGTAAAAAAACTTATTCTTGATAGTCTTCGTTACTGGCACAAGGAATGCCATGTTGACGGCTTCCGCTTTGACCTTGCGCCAGTACTTATAAGAGGTGTGGATGGTGTCCCCGATTGGGAAAATCCTGTTGTGAAGGATATAGCAGCAGATGAATTCCTGAAAGACGCTATAATAATTGCTGAACCTTGGGATGCAGCAGGACTGTATTTAACAGGAACATTTCATCACTGGGGTAACTGGTCTGAGTGGAATGACAAATATCGCGACTCTATGCGGCAGTTTATCAATGGCAACTCTGAATATGCTCCTGATGTCATGGCACGTTTCGCCGGCTCTGAGGATATGTACTCAACCTGCGGCTCTGACGGCTCTATAAACTTTATAACCTGTCACGACGGATTTACTATGCATGACCTTGTTTCATATAATGGAAAACACAATGAAAGCAATGGCGAACAGAACCGCGACGGCAATAACTGGAATATAAGCAGCAACAACGGCTGGGAAGGCTGCACAAACGATCCCTATATTCTCCATATGCGCAGAAGAAAAATGAAAAGCCTTTTTGCATTGCTAATGACAAGCCGGGGCATTCCCATGATATATGCCGGCGATGAGATCTGCAATACACAAAACGGAAATAATAACACATATTGTCAGGATAACGAAACATCATGGATAGACTGGTCACAGCTTGAAAGCGAAAAAGAAATGTTTGAATTTGTAAGAGATGTTATAAGCTTCAGAAAAGCTCATCCCGTACTGAGGAACACAGCTTTTGAAAGGGATGTGAACGGTACTGGCTATCCTGAGCTTTCCTTCCACTACCCCAGCGGCACAGAAGCTTTCTCTGATAAGAAATCTCACTGTATAGCTGCTTTTTATGCAGAAGATCATGAAAAATACGGTACAAAAGAAGACTCCTTTATCTATATAATATGCAATATGTATGAAAAGGACATAACCTATATTCTCCCTGATACAAATAAAATAGAGTGGACTGTATTTGTAGATAGCAGCACAAGAAACCGCTTAGGCGATAAACCGGAAAGTTCCATTGAGTCTGAACCTTATGCAGTAATTATACTTGAAGGCAGATGCCGTAATAATGGAAACACTTAACAATAATAACAAGCCTTACTTCGTGTATATTCTGCGATGCATTGATGACTCGCTTTACATCGGAATAACTTCTGACATAGAGCGCAGAATAAAAGCGCATCTAGGAATAATAAAAGGCGGCGCACGCTATACCAGAAGCCGCCCTGTAAAGAAAATTGAAGCCGCATGGGAAGCGGAAAGCAAATCTGCAGCTTTACGTATTGAATGCGCTCTGAAAAAGCTTACCAGGAAACAAAAGCTTTCGCTTATAGATGCCCCTTGCAGCATATATAAGGTCTTGCCGGAATACAACAGCATCCATGTATGTTCCGAAAAATTTCTTGATGAAATTTTTGATAGAATAATGAACAAAAAGCAAGATATGCTTTAATAATATCCTTTTTTGCTGTGCCGGCGCAGAATAATATCTGTTTCGGCATTTGTTTTTAATTTTTTGCTGAATATCCCATAAAGTTCTATTTATCTGTTCTGAAAATCGTGCAAATTCGCCATGTCAATCTGTTATCATAGATGTAAAGAAAAAATAATCATAATAAAATGATTTATGACATTAGAAAGAGGCGGAGATATGCAAAAGAAGACATTATTCGGATATTTAATGGAAAAAGGTTT
>CAZINV010000141.1:0-2515 GCA_964540685.1 uncultured Ruminococcus sp. | reverse complement strand
CTGAGAGGCATTTCTCATTCCAGCTCCGTTATGAACACCAAGATAATCAACTTTATTGAGACAATGGGCTACTGCATGCACAGCTACTATACGCGCTACAACGGCAACTCGGACATAGCGGATTCGCTGCTTGGCATAAAGTACGTTCTCAATCAGGAGGGCGACACCGGTTCGGATATTACCGGCAATAATTATCTGAACGACAACTATATTCCGATAAATGACGGCTATACATATACCAATCAGAACGGAGTAACTCAGACCGTAAAGATTTATGAGAATCCAAACGCCCTTTCTATCGGCTATATGGCAGATGACGATATAGAGCAGATTGACCATCTTGGCAACGACAATCCGTTTAACAGCCAGAATGTATTTTTAAGCACACTGGCAGGTCAGACTGAATTTGACGCGTCAGGAGCTATTGCAAGCAACGCGCAGTACTACACACCTATTGATGTAGGCGAACCTGTTATCAATAATATAACAGTTTCCGATTATAATGTTGAAAACCGTCTCAAGCTTTACACGGCAGGAGAGGGAGATCCGACTATTAACTTTAACTTTACAGTTCCGGACGACAAGCCTATCTATATCTACTTCAAGACAGAAAACCAGAAATCTGTAAATCTGTGGTTAGGCGAATGGAGCGATGAGCTTCAGGATTACGATTATACAGAGCACGATCAGTACGGCTTCTTCAGCGCATATTTTGAGGGCGACAATTATACTATGATGCGTCTGGGCAGCTTCGAGCCGGGCAAGAAAATAAGCCTGCGTGTAACTGTAGCAAATGAATATACAATAGTACGCGACTTCTTCTTCTACAGCTTTAACGAAGAACTTTTCCAGCAGGACATTGACATTCTCAAGGAAAACCAGCTGGATATTGAAGAGTACAGCGATAATTATATCAAGGGTACTGTAACAGCGTCCGAGGGACAGATTCTTATGACATCTATTCCATGGGAAGAAACAGGTTCATCTGTTGAAGAGGCATTCTTTAAGCTTCCGTGGGAAGGAACGTGGAGAGTAAAGGTTGACGGCAAGACGGTAGATACGACACAAGTAATAAACGCCTTTCTGGGCGTAGAGCTGGAGCCGGGAACTCATACTGTCGAATTTAAGTACGTATCTCCGGGCTGGTATACAGGCTTGATACTTGTGCTGATAGCAATAGTATTGCTTGTAATCTTCCATAGAAGCGACCGCCGAAACAACAAAGCGCTTATAGCTTCTGTTAAAGCGAGACACAAAGCCGCTGCGGAGTGGAACGGACCTGTAATATTCATTCCTCTGCCAAGCGAGGTAAAGGAAATGGAATCAGCCGCGAAACAAGCTTCAAAGCAGGCAAAATCCGTGCCAAAGTCTCCTGAAAAACCGGAGAGCGATGATTCCGGCGAATCAGCCGTTAAATCTGAATAATATATGAACAAGAGGCTTCCCTGCGAGAACTTTCACGGGAAGCCTTTTTGTACGGCGCATGAAATTGATTGGAATTTTTCAGGATATGCTTGAAAAAGCTGCATATATATGTTATAATAAAAATGTTTTATTTATGCAAATATATTTTATGGAGGATACTATTATGGGACTTATAAAAGCGGCAGCAGGAGCAGTCAGCGGACAGCTTGCGGATTCATGGCTTGATTACATACAGGCAGCGGAAATGGGACCTTCTACCATTATGTGCCGAGGCGTACAGGCAAACAACAAGCGCAGCAGCAACAAAAAGAGAAATGAGAACGTTATATCCAACGGCTCTAAAATCGTTGTGGGGCAAAACCAGATGATGTTTCTGGCTGAGGACGGGAAAATTATAGATTATACGGCTGAACCCGGCTGTTATGAGGTGTTTATGTCGTCAGCTCCTTCCCTTTTCAACGGTCAGTTCGGCGATACTCTTAAAGATACATTCCAGAGATTCAAATTTGGCGGTCAGCCGTCCAGCGCACAGCAGGTTTATTTTGTAAATCTTTCCGAGATACGCGGTATAAAGTTCGGTACAAGAAACGCGGTTCAGTATTTTGATAATTTCTACAATGCCGAGCTTTTCCTGCGCTGCCACGGCACATATTCCGTAAAGGTGGCAGATCCTCTTAAATTCTATATGGAATGTGCTGCCAGAAACAGCGAACGGGTTGATTTTGAAGATATAGGCGAACAGTTTAACGCTGAATTTCTGAATGCTCTTTCAAGCGCGGTAAATCAGATGTCTGTTGACGGAGTACGCATTTCAACACTGCCGTCACAGGGCATGAAGCTTGCTAAATATATGAGCGATGTTCTGGATGATGACTGGAAGAAGGTTCGCGGTATTGAGATTGTATCTGTCGGCATTGCAAGCATCAGTTATGACGAAGAAAGCCGGAAGCTTATAAATATGCGCAATCAGGGCGCAATGCTGTCCGACCCGGCTGTCCGCGAGGGCTACGTTCAAGGCGCTGCAGCAAGAGGAATAGAAGCGGCAGGCAGCAATAAGTCAGGAGCAGCTCAGGCGTTTATGGGAATGGGC
>CAZINV010000140.1:0-2530 GCA_964540685.1 uncultured Ruminococcus sp. | reverse complement strand
AAGAAAAGAAGGCTACGTTCAGATTGCAGATATTTTTGAAGAAACAGCCAATAATGAGAAGGAACACGCTAAAATATGGTTCAAGCTGCTATATGGCAGCGATATGAAAACAACAGCTGCTAATCTTGAAAATGCGGCTGAAGGGGAGAACTTTGAGTGGACTGATATGTATGCAAAATTTGCCAAAGAAGCAAAGGATGAAGGTTTCGACCAAATAGCGGCTCTTTTTGAGAAAGTGGGAAATATTGAAAAAATGCATGAGGAGCGCTATAGAAAGCTGCTTGCAAATGTAGAGGACGGCGTTGTTTTCTCTAAGGACGGAGATGTTATTTGGGAATGTGCAAATTGCGGACATATATGCATAGGCAAGAAAGCGCCTGAGGTATGTCCTGTCTGCGGTCATCCGCAGGCTTACTTTAAGGTTAAAGCAGAGAATTATTAATTATGAATACGGGACGTTGTTTGAAACGTATACAAATACGTGTTCTAAAGAATACAATTCATACTGTTTCGCATCTGCGTCTGTTCATACGCTGGCTGATATTGTCACTGACAGCAGGTATTGTTATCGGTGGCATAGGCAGCCTTTTTGCTTTGTGTATGGCAGAGGCCACGGATCTTCGCAGCCGTTATCCATGGATAATGTTTTTTATGCCTGTTGGCGGACTGTTTATAGTTTTTCTCTATCGGCTGTTTAAAGAACAGAACGACAGAGGGACAAACATGGTCATTGCATCTATTCACGCCGAGGCGGAAATACCTGCTAAGATGGCACCCATGATATTTGTATCAACCGTTGTCACTCATTTGGTAGGCGGAAGTGCCGGACGGGAGGGCGCCGCGCTTCAGATTGGCGGAAGCCTTGGAGCTTTAATGGGAAGAATCTTCAGAATGAATGATACCGACAGAAGAGTTTTGGTAATGTGCGGTATGAGCGCCGTATTTGCAGCAGGCTTCGGGACTCCGATTGCAGCTGCTGTTTTGGCACTGGAAATATGCAGCGTAGGGGTTATGTATTATGCGGCTCTTGTGCCTTGTGTCATATCGTCTCTTACGTCGTGGAAGCTTGCTATGCGGATAGGCGTGGATTACGACAGCTTTGCAAAGGCTGTATTTCCGGAGCTTAGTATAAAGGGTGCGCTTTTTATAATTCTTTTGGGCGTTTTATGTGCAGGGATAAGCGTGCTTTTCTGCGCTGTACTTCATGGCACAAGCAGCTTGATGAAAAAATATCTGAAAAATCCGTACATAAGGATTGCGGCGGCAAGCTGCCTGCTTATTGCTATAAGTCTCATTCTTGGAAATCAGGACTTTCTTGGTTCAGGGATACCTATAATAGAAAAGGCTCTGGAAGGTAAAGCTGTATGGTATGCGTTTTTGCTGAAAATTGTTTGTACTGCCATAACAATTGAATCCGGATTTAAAGGCGGGGAGATAGTGCCGTCATTCTTTATAGGAGCAACCTTCGGCTGCCTTTTCGGTCAGATAACAGGCTTTTCGCCGGAGCTTTGCGCAGCTGTAGGTATGACTGCTGTTTTCTGCGGGGTGACTAACTGTCCGTTGACATCTTTGCTCATTGCATTTGAATTGTTCGGCTTTCAGCAGCCGGGGTATATTCTGATAGGAGTAGCAGTAAGCTACATGCTTTCGGGTTATTACGGGCTTTACCGTGATCAGCGCATTGTATATTCAAAATACGAAACCAAATACATAAACAGACACACTAAAAGTTAATATGCATTTCTGATGGCGAAATAAGACGCTCCCTCGCATAAGCTCATAAACAGCTAAGATGCGGGGGAGCATGTTGTTAATAAGATTAATTTCTTTATGCTGCGCTTTTTTTGTGGAGAATCTTTGCCATAGCCATACGCATTTTTGGCGCGATAATCTCCAGCGCGGCACAATATTTGTCTACAACTACTATTACATATCCTTCTTTTGATTTAGGTCTGCTTTTTGTTAGCGGCCACATATGATTAGCGATAATATCCTCTTCAACAGAATTGAGAGCAAAAAGCTCACATGCATTATTCACCGCAACGTCAGGGTGATTCTTTGTATGGGAAAGCTCATGGCTGCCCTTGCGATAGGTTTTCGTATCATAATAATAGAGATCATGAAGCATTCCTGCACGCGCGGCAGAAACAGCGTCCAGATGCAGTTTCCTGCATACCAAATAATTATAATACGAGACATTTAAACAATGCTGATATCTATTTGTTGAAATATGGTGGCGGTAGTTTTTCAGCTTTTGCACGGTATCGTTTTCCAGAATATCCGAAACAAGATTATAATAATCAAGCTCTGACAGATCTTTTCCGGAACCAATTGCACCAAGCATAAAATCGCTCCTTTCTGTACACTTCTAGTGTAACAGACAAAATCTTTATTGTCAAGAGGTTTCACCATATTTTCATTTATGTTGCACAATGTCAACCTCCGCATTTCTTTAGGTAAGGGAAGAATGCCATTTGATGAACGGATTTCGCGCATGTTTCATGCATTTTCTTTTTGTATTTTCTCGATT
>CAZINV010000139.1:1541-2530 GCA_964540685.1 uncultured Ruminococcus sp. | reverse complement strand
GGACGTCCGCCGCCTTTTCCTCCTGTAATTGCAGCTGTTCTCTGAACAATTTTACCTGCATGAACGCCTTTTTCCATAGCTGCCTTTGAGCATGCGCATATCATATTACCCTTGCCCTCTGCAACTCCTGCAATTACCGCTACAACAGGTATCTTCATAGATTTGATATTATCTCCCATTTTGCGAAGCATCGAAGCAGTTACGCCTGTCATCATCGCGGAAACAACCTTTATATCTCCAACCATCTTTGCATTATCAAAAATGGCGCTCATCTTCATATCTGAAATTTTTTGATTGAGTGCCTCAATCTGCTTATCTTTATCACGCAGTTCATTAGCCATAGCAGTACACTTTTCCGCTATATCAGCAGAATTGCTGAGTTTTAATACTCTTGCAGTTGCATTCATAGTATTCTTGTAAGAATCCAGAAGTGAAAGAACGCCTCTGCCTGTTACCGCTTCAATACGGCGAACACCTGACGCAACAGAGCTTTCCGATAAAATACGGAAAAGTCCGATATGAGACGTATTGGAAACATGGGTGCCGCCGCAAAATTCAACAGAAAAATCACCCGCCGAAACGACCCGTACAATATCTCCGTATTTCTCTCCGAAAAGTGCCATAGCTCCAAGGTTTTTAGCTTCCTCAATTGGCATTTCCTTAATTGTTACAGGAATGGCAGAGAGTATCTTTTCATTTACAATATTTTCAACTTTTTTTAGTTCTTCCGCTGTCAGTGCTGCAAAATGAGAAAAGTCAAAACGACACTCGGATGCATTTACAAGCTGACCAGCCTGATGAACATGATCGCCTAAAACGGTACGTAGTGCAGCCTGCAAAAGATGAGCTGCTGTATGATTGCGCATAACGGTCTTTCTTTTCTCCGCGTCAATATCAGCGGATACAGTATCGCCTACTCTCAGTTCGCCTTCTTCCATTGTACCAATATGGAGATAATGACCGTCTTCATTTTTATTTGTGGTCTGCAC
>CAZINV010000139.1:0-1531 GCA_964540685.1 uncultured Ruminococcus sp. | reverse complement strand
AAAGCTGCTGCTCAGTGTTGAAATAATACCCGTATCGCCAACTTGACCGCCGCTTTCGGCATAGAAAGGAGTCTTTTCAAGCACAATAACGCCTTGTTCGCCTTCGCCAAGCGCGTCCACAGATTTCTTTTCTTTGAAGATAGCGATAATCTTTGTTTCAGCTGTAAAATCTGTGTAACCTGTAAATACAGTTGCAGGAGCATTAATCTTTATGCTATTGTCAGCCCATGAAGATCCTGCTTTTGCAAGGTGATCCTCTCTTGCTTTCTGCCGTTGTTCTTTTACAAGCTCATCATATCTTTTTCTGTCAATTTGATAACCTCGCTCAGCAGCAATTTCAAGGGTAAGATCTATAGGAAAACCGTAAGTATCGGAGAGCTTAAAAGCATCTTCTCCTGCCATTGTCTTTTCAGCGTTTGCATCAAGCTTATCCAAAACATCCGAAAGCAGAGCGAACCCGTTATCAATTGTCTTTGCAAAAGATTCTTCTTCATTCTTTATTAACTTGCAAATGTAATTCTTCTTCTCTTCAAGCTCAGGATAAGCGCTCTTGTTTTCTGCAATAACAGTTTCGCATACTTTATACAGGAACGGTTCATTTACACCAATAATTCTGCCAAAACGAGCTGCACGGCGAAGGAGTCTCCTCAGAACATATCCTCTGCCTTCATTTGACGGCATAACTCCGTCTCCTACCATAAATGTCGTACTTCTTATATGATCAGTTATAACTCTTAAAGCTACGTCTGTCTTTTCATCTTTATGATATTTAACATTTGCAATATCGCAAACATGATTCATAATATTCTGAACAGTATCAACCTCAAATAAATTGTCAACGCCCTGAATTACGCAAGCAAGACGTTCAAGTCCCATACCCGTATCGATATTCTTATGCTCCATTTCAGTATAATGACCGTTTCCATCACTGTCAAACTGGCTGAACACAAGATTCCATACTTCTACATAACGATCACAATCGCATCCCACTGCACAATCCGGTCTGCCGCAGCCTTTTTCGGGACCTCTGTCAAAATAAATCTCAGAGCATGGACCGCAAGGTCCGGAGCCATGTTCCCAAAAATTATCCTCTCTGCCAAGACGAACCATATGAGATGGATCTACACCTACAGTTTTTGTCCAAATATCATATGCTTCTTCATCAGCGTCATCACCGTCTTGAAATACAGAAATATAGAGAAGCTCTGCTGGTATTTCCAGTTCCTCTGTGAGAAACTCCCACGCCCATGTGATAGCTTCCTTCTTAAAATAATCGCCGAATGAAAAGTTGCCAAGCATTTCAAAATATGTGCCATGCCGTGCAGTCTGACCTACACGCTCGATATCGGGAGTACGAATACACTTCTGGCATGTAGTTACTCTCACATTAGGCGGAACAGCCTGCCCTAGAAAGTATTTCTTAAGCGGTGCCATACCGGAATTTATGAGCAAAAGGCTTTTATCACCTTGCGGTATCAGTGAAATGCTTGGCAACTTTTCATTCGGCGATTATTTTAAGAAGGAAGCTATC
>CAZINV010000138.1:0-2550 GCA_964540685.1 uncultured Ruminococcus sp. | reverse complement strand
CCTCTGTTCTTATCGTAGAAAGAATCATTGGATGCGCCGGTGAGAGCTGATGTAGCGTTCTGCGGCTTCTGTTCCTGCATAAGACAAATAATTGTAATAATCAGGGATATCAAAAGGATAACTGCGCCGAAAATGATTTCCAATGTTGTCACTTATGTCTCCTCCTTTATCATTTAATATTCAGGCTTACTGCATCATCAAATTGAAGATCTTTAAAATAAGCGCTTTGTGTTTATTATATCATATAAAAACGTTTATTGCAAGAGCTTTTTTAAAAAAATCACGTTATTTCTCTATTTTCATAGAAATATCAAAACACTTTACCGAGTGGGTGAGAGCGCCCAGAGAAATTATGTCCACGCCTGTTTCGGCAATTTCACGTATATTAGCTTCCGTAACATTTCCTGAAGCCTCCAGAAGAGCGCGTCCCGATGTAATTTCAACAGCTTTTTTCATTTCTTCGCAGCTCATGTTGTCAAGCATAATTATCTCCGTATTTACCGACAGAGCTTCTTCAAGTTCTTCCAGAGTACGGACTTCAACTTCAATTTTTACCATATGGCCTATCTTTTGACGAAGCGCGGTTACAGCGCCTGTAATACTGCCGTAAGCGTCAATATGATTGTCCTTGAGCATAGCGCCGTCAGAGAGATTATAACGGTGATTTTTGCCTCCGCCTACTGTAACGGCATATTTCTGAAGCTGTCTCAGTCCCGGCAGTGTCTTTCTTGTATCGGTTATACTGGCGTTTGTGCCTTCAACCAGATCTGCGCATCGGCGGGTCTCTGTGGCGATTCCGCTCATATGCTGGAGAATATTGAGAGCGGTGCGCTCGCCTTTCAGAAGCGTTTTTGTACATCCTCTCATTTTCGCGATAATATCGCCTTTTTTAACGGAACATCCGTCCTTTATGAGAATATCCATGCTGAAATCTCCGCCCAAAAGCTCGAATACGCGCTTTGCAATGTCTATTCCGCAGAGAATGCCGTCGTCCTTGGCAATATAGTAAGCATTGGATTTGTGACTATCCTCTAAAAGATAATCCGTAGCTACATCAACATAGTGAATATCCTCTTCCAGAGCTGTTGTAATAATCTTGTCAATGTAAAAGTTTTGAAGCAGCATGATTGTTTTCTCCTTAAATTAATTCTTTCAAAATAAGATAGCCCGTTTCAGCCAGACAGCGGGCTTCTATATAGTTGCTGTCGATTATGTAATTTTCATTTGTAAGATTGCGCCGTATTTCGCTTATACGCTCAAATCCGTCAAGAATTTTCTGCGTATCAGGAATAACAAAGCAGCTTTCCTGCATAATATGACGTATTTCCGTGCGGAAACCTTTTGGCAGCGGAACTGCGTTCTCTCTTTTCGGGAAATTATATTCCTCAAATTCACTTGTGCAGCCGTCAAGTCTTTCGGATATAGCAAGAGCCGCCTGATGAGAGAATACAAGAGCTTCAAGCAGGGAATTGCTTGCAAGACGGTTGTTTCCGTGAACGCCTGTATGGGAACATTCTCCGCAGGCAAACAGATTTTTCACAGATGTCTCCGAATTTTGATTTACATTTATACCTCCCATAAGGTAATGCTGGCACGGATATATAGGAATCGGTTCTTTTGTCATGTCGTAGCCCTGTTCAAGAACGCTTTCATAGATCATTGGAAAACGCTTTTTGATAAAATCAGCGTCTTTATGGGAAATATCGAGATAAAAATCACAGCTGCCGGTGCGCCTGCTTTCCATTACAATGGAACGTGATACAACGTCGCGGGGCGCCAGCTCCAGACGTTCATCATAAAGGTGCATAAACCGCTCCTTTCTGCAGTTGAGCAGATATGCTCCTTCGCCCCGCACAGCTTCCGATATGAGCAGACATTCTCTCGTGCGGTGATTGTTGAAAGCTGTAGGGTGGAACTGTATAAGATGAAGATTGCGTATTTCAGCGCCGATTTCGCTTGCCATTGCTATGCCGTCTCCGGTTGCTATTTTGCTGTTTGTGGTAAATTCATATATTCTGCCTATGCCTCCGGTTGCAAGGGTCATAAAATGGCAGTGAGCGGAGGAAAGCACTCCGTCCTTAAGCAGCTGCACTGAAAATCCGGTAGATGTTTTTTTAAGATCGACCATCATTGTATTCTCAAGAATTGTTACATTCGGCAAAGCCTTTACAGCTTCTATAAGAGTACGCAGTATCTCTGCTCCTGTAGAGTCCTTGTGGTGGAATATACGGCGTCTTGAATGACCGCCTTCAAGAGTGCGGTGAAGCTTGCCGTCGGGAGTTCTGTCGAAGTCCGCACCCAGTTCAAGAAGTCTTTCTATCTCGAATTTAGCGTTGTCTACCAGCAGACTGACAGTTTCGGGGTTATTTTTAAAGCCGCCTGCAATAAGCGTATCCTGAGCGTGAAGATCCGGACTGTCGTCGGTAACGTCTCCCGGCGGATGATATACGCCTGCGATTCCGCCTTGAGCCAGAGCGGAGTTGCAAAGAGTTATCTCCTGCTTGCACAGCATAAGTATTTTGCAGGTATCCGGAAGATTTAAAGCATTGT
>CAZINV010000137.1:0-2596 GCA_964540685.1 uncultured Ruminococcus sp. | reverse complement strand
CTGTTTTTTTATTCTAATGTCAAGTGCAGCGCTGCCATAAAAGCAAAAACCGCACACAACTTCCGTCATGTGCAGCTTTTGCAGAAATATTCATTATGAAAATAAACAAAAAATCAAAAATTACTTTCCGCTTCCCGGAACACTGGTATTTCCGCTAATTCCAACAAGCGCTTTCGTAAGAGCTACAGCGTCAGCCAAGGATGCGGTGCCATCGCGTCCATAATCGCATACAGAATCCATTATGTCCTTCGTTTCGCCTGACTTTAAGTACTTTGCAATAGCTCTGATGTCGCTGCCATTTACAACACCGTTAAGCGAAGCATCTCCCGGATAATAGAATGTAAGATTGCCCTGTACAGAGGAGCCGCTGCTGGAGTTAATATACAGGTTCATTATATCATCGCCTTTATTGGCAGTATCTAAAGCCACTTCCGCTACATAGTAACCATCTCCGTCATCATCTACAGCTTCCCATGATTGCGCCAGATTATTATAATAGCAAACACCGCTTACAGGAGACTTGAATGTGGCAACCATATAGCACATATAAGTCAAATCAATATTTTTGTTGTCGCCGTTATTATATGTCTTATATACAAGATCGGCAGGATCATCGCTCTTCTTTGTTGTAACAGTCGTGGTAGATGCAATATCAGACTGGCTGCCATATAGAGTAATGCTCTGGAATTCAATAAAGTCGCTTGACGGATAAAATACCATAGCCTTAACAGTCGTTCCGGCATCTTCCGGAATCTGATATGTTATTGTTACCAGACCGTTTTCATCAACCTCTTGTTCATATTCTTCCTGAACCCATTCGCCTATCCACGTACCTACACCGGCGGAAGAAGTTGTATCTTTTGATGAAACCTTGTACACAATTACAGCATAGCTTGCGTCTCCCGATTTGAATTCAGCAACTGCCTGAATATCGTTATCTGTGCCTGTTTGCGTATCCGTTGTAAATTCAACCTCTGTGCCGTCACCCAAAGGAACTGTTGTGACCTGCGTCGTTGTTACGCCCGAATCGCTGCTGCCTCCATCGGTTACTGCCGCACTGCATGAAGTCAAATTTGCAACTGTCGGATACCAGCACTGAATCTGAATGGTCTGCCCAACCATTCCGGCTACAATTTCAAACTCATAAGTGAATATGCCGTCAGACGGAATGTCTATTTCCAATTTTTCTTCAGTCCATTCATAACCATTAGTGCTGTCCGCATAGCCAATCATTCCTTGAAAAGTTTGATTAGCGTATTTGGAGGCATTAAATGTAACAGTTACTTCCTTGCCTACATCCGCACTGGTTATAGAATTTGTAATTTCATAATGGTAATCGCTGTCTGTATCATTTTTGACCTTTTTCAGCGTAAGCGTATCGCCCACTGACAAAGCAGACGCGGAAATAGGCGCAAAAGCACCGTTAACACCCGCAACTGTACCAGTTACAACACAAGCCGCCGCAGCTATTATGGCAATGACCTGCGTCCACTGACTTTTAAATTTGCTCTTCATAGTTCTTTCATCCTTTCAACGCAATAACTTTTCGTTCTGTTTACTGCAACATGTACAAATTGCTTTCACAGTTTCTTATATCATTTATTATAAAACTAATTCCCCTTTTGTTGTTTAAATTTTAATTAACGAACTGTATCTAAATATTAAATTTTGAAAAATTTTTAACTCTAAATAATCAAAAAACGAACTCAAATGCTTTTCGTATTGCAAGCGGAAACTTTGCTATATGAAGTAGCGAGAAAAAGCAAGGCGCGCGTCAGGCTGAGTCAGGAAATTTTGCGGTGCAGTCTTACATCCTCAGGCTTAGCTTTTCCGCTATATTTTGTCTTGAATTTCCCATAAGCCATAAAATCAATGCGTATATCAGGACAGCGCCTGTGATACATCCTGCAAGCTGTATCACACTTCCATAAGAGCTTAAGAGAGATCTTAGAAGATATACCGCTGCCCCGCTCATTGCAGACGCATAAACAACAGGCAGCATAGTTTTTATAAGTTCAAGACTTCCTCCAAGTTCGCGTTTAAGAGCGGCAGCAGAAAGCATGAACATAAATATGTAGCATATGCTGGTGGAAATTCCCGCGCCTGTTTCTGAAAAAGACGGGACAGGTATAAGCAGCAGATTTCCGGCAAGCTTTATCACAACCCCTGAAAACATGAGCTTTACAGGAAGATCTGACCTTCCTATTCCCTGCATTATACTGAACAGAGGCGATACAAGGCAAAGAAACACCATTCCAGGGGTTAATGCCGCAAGTGCGCGTGCCGCAATATAAGATTCCTCAATATGTCCGCTGTAAAGCGTAAGCATGATGGGTTCAGACAGAAGCGCCAGTCCTATTCCTGACGGAATGGCAATAAGTCCTGCCGCAAGAAGTACGGAACGCACCTGTTCGCATAATGCCTGTTTTTTCCCTTTTGCAAATGCACGGGCGGCACAGGGAAGTGCGCTTCTGCCAAACATATTTGTAACCGACGGCACAAGATTGAACACAGTCAGTGCCATTCCTGTAAAAGCCCCGTACACAAATGCCGGAAACGTATTATCCGCCGCTATATCTCCGAATCTCTTTATAAG
>CAZINV010000136.1:0-2630 GCA_964540685.1 uncultured Ruminococcus sp. | reverse complement strand
TATCATTCCGATAAGGTCCTTCAGCGGCCCCATTTTCTTTATCTGCTGAAGCTGATCCAGAAGATCGTTCATATCGAACTGATTTTGCTCCATACGCTTTGCAAGCCTTTCGGCTTCGTTCGCGTCAACTGTATTCTCCGCCTTTTCAATAAGTGTTAAAACGTCTCCCATACCCAGAATACGGGATGCCATTCTCTCAGGATGGAACTGCTCAAAGTCATCAAGCTTTTCTCCCATGCCTACATACTTTATAGGTTTGCCTGTAACGGCAAGCACAGAAAGCGCCGCGCCGCCTCTTGTATCAGAATCCAGCTTCGACATGAGAACGCTGTCAATGCTTATCGCGTCGTCAAAGGCTTTGGCAACATTTACCGCGTCCTGACCGGTCATCGCGTCTACAACAAGCATAATTTCATTGGGATTTGTAAGCTTCTTCAGCTCTTTAAGCTCGTCCATAAGAGCTTCGTCTATATGCAAACGGCCTGCCGTATCTAAAATGATAACGTCATTGCCATGGTCTTTACCATACTTCATAGCTTCCTTAGCTATGATTGAAGGAGAAATCTGCCCCATTTCAAAAACCTTAACTCCAGCCCGTTCTCCGACTACCTGAAGCTGATTTATAGCGGCAGGACGATAAATGTCGCAGGCAACCAGCAGAGGATAATGCCCTTCCTTTTTTAGAAGCTTGGCAAGCTTAGCCGCGTGGGTTGTCTTGCCTGAACCCTGCAAACCGCACATCATAATAACGCACGGCGGCTTTGACGGAAAATTTATTCTTTCGTGGCTGTTCCCCATAAGAGCGCAAAGCTCTTCATATACTATTTTAATAACCTGCTGACCCGGTGTAAGGCTTGTAAGAACCTCTTCGCCTACGGCTCTTTCTGATATTTTCGCGACAAAGTCCTTAGTGACCTTATAGCTTACATCGGCTTCCAAAAGAGCCATACGGACTTCACGCATAGCTTCTTTAACATCGGCTTCTGTGAGCTTACCGTGAGATTTCAGTTTTCTAAATACCCGACCCAGCTTATCGGAAAGACCTTCAAAAGCCATAGCGCATCCTCCTTTTAATTTATGTTAAAGCAATTGCAGCCCTTCCTGCACCTTTGTCTCAACAACATGGCATTTTTCCAGAACAGCGGAGCTTTCTTTTGCATTTTCAGAAATATACTTTGCACAAGCGGAAATTTCAGCATAATTTTCTCTGAGCGCGGCAAGCCTTCCGGCAAATCCGAGCTTATTTTCCATATCGAGAACAATTTCCTCGCTCCGTTTTATACTGTCTCTTACAGCCTGCCTTGTAATACCCATAAGCTTGGAAATCTCGCCAAGGGACAAGTCCTCGCCGTAATAAAGCTCAGACGCCTGCCTCTGACGGTCTGTAAGAAATTCTCCATAGCAATCGAGAAGCATTACAAATTGCAAATCCTTCGCCATAGAAATACCTCCCTACAGCTGTAAAGCTGCTTGACTTTACAATGATAGCACATTTCTTTATAATTGTCAAGGGAATTATGTTTTTTTATACTTTCTTCACATTTTATCTCAGCCTTTGTGCAGTATTGCCTGTAAAAATAAGCTATAATATAATAAAATGGCACTGCGTGTTGCCTTAAATACACAGCCTTGAAAACAAAACGGAGAAAATCTATGCGCATACTTATAATAGAAGATAAAAAAGAACTTGCCGACGGTCTGGAAACTATTCTGCGGCGTGAAAATTATTCCGTAGACATCGTATATGACGGCATAAGCGGGCTTGATTATCTTTTAAGCAAAATGTACGACCTGGCAGTGCTTGATATAATGCTGCCCGGAATGAACGGTCTGGAGGTTCTGAAAACTGTGAGAAAAGAAGGAGTTGACACTCCCATAATCCTTCTTACCGCGCGTACCATGCTCAGCGATAAAATTGAAGGTTTGGACTGCGGCGCGGACGACTACATGACAAAGCCCTTTGACGCGGGAGAGCTTCTTGCCCGTATAAGAGCCAGAACACGTGCTTCCGGCAGCAGTCCTCATGATGAAATCTCTTTCGGAGACATCTCCCTCTCTAAGCATCATCAGGAGCTTAAATGCGGCGAGCGCTCGGTAAAGCTGGGACATAAGGAATTTCAGCTGCTGGAGTACCTGATGATAAACAACTCAAGAATAATGCCGAAGGATATGCTTATTACAAAAGTATGGGGTCCTCTTGACGATACGGAATATAACAACCTCGAAGTCTACATTTCATTTCTCAGGAAAAAGCTTAGATTTGTAAAAGCTTCTGTCCGTATAGTGACGACAAAAAATGTAGGATATTCTCTTGAGGTGCATGAAAATGATTAAAAATATACGTTTTAAATTTGTAGTTGTAACAATGGTGCTGCTTATATCGTCATTTGCAGCTATACTCTATATGAACACGGTTTATAGAAATTACCTTTATCGTCAGGATGTGGCGCAATATCTTGAATTTATAGCGCAAAGCGAAGATCTTGACAAAAAAAGCGAACGTAAAATAGAAGAAGAATATTACACAGATATATACACGGCAGTCTTTGACGCTCAGGGAAAAAATATAAGTATAAATTCATTTGATGAGAACGCCGAGGCAGACGAGTCTGTTTCCGAAACGGCGGAAA
>CAZINV010000135.1:0-2778 GCA_964540685.1 uncultured Ruminococcus sp. | reverse complement strand
TTTCTACAAGGACAAGTTTAATGATTATTCCGAGCCGCTGGCGCATGCCCACGTGCATAATGAAGGTATGCCGACTTATGACGCTCTTTTGTATATTCCGTCGCGCGCTCCTTTTGATTTTTATACAAAGGAATATAAGAAGGGCTTACAGCTCTATGCAAGCGGTGTACTGATAATGGATTGCTGTGAAGATCTGCTGCCTGATTATTTCAGCTTTGTAAAGGGACTTGTGGATTCCGAGGACGTTTCCCTGAACATTTCAAGAGAAATGCTTCAGCATGACGCGCAGCTGAGAATTATTGCAAAAAGCGTTGAGCGCACGGTTAAGAACGAGCTTACAAGAATGATGAAGAACGACCGTACAAAGTATGAGGAATTTTTCAAGGCGTTTGGACTTCAGCTGAAATACGGAGTTTATTCTGATTATGGAATGCATAAGGATGTTTTGCAGGATTTGCTGCTGTTTACATCATCGAATGAGGGACACCCGCTGACATCTCTGGCGGAATATGTTGACAGAATGCCTGAGGGACAGGAGTATATTTACTATGCGGCAGGAGAAACTCTCGCAAGGGCTGAATCGCTGCCTCAGACAGAAGCGGTAAAGGCAAAGGGTTACGAGCTTTTGTACTTCACTGACAATGTAGATGAATTTGCCATAAGAATGCTTATGGAGTACAAGGAGAAGAAGTTCAAGTCGGTAGCTGACAGTGATTTGAATCTTGAGAGCGAGGAAGAGAAGAAGGCGCTTGAAGAGAAATCCGAAAACAGCAAAGCAATGCTTGAGAGTGTAAAGAAGGCTTTGGAAGGAAAGGTAAACAATGTAAAGCTTTCAAGCAGACTTAAAACTCATGCGGTATGTTTATCCAGCGAGGGAGAGATAACCATGGAAATGGCTAAGACTCTTAATTCAATGCCCGGCTCGGATAAGGATGTAAAGGCGCAGATAGTGCTTGAAATAAATCCTGACCATCCTGTATATGAAAAGCTTATGGATTTATCCGGAACAGATGAGGAGAAGCTTAAAAAGTACAGTGAGCTTCTGCATTATCAGGCGCTTCTTATAGAAGGTATGCCGATTGAGAATCCGTCAGAGTTTGCGGAGCTTATATGCGAGCTTATGTAATACTGATATAGAAAACAAAAAAGGCTTTCTGTTATGTGCGCTGCACCGGCAGAAAGCCTTAATATTATGCTTATTTTGAATGTTCTTCAGATTTTTCAAATTTCCGGCTCATTACAATGCAAATTGCAATAATTGCCGTTCCTATTGCTCCGTAAACAATAGAACGTGTCAGAATACTCCATATGCCGCCGGTCAGCAGATTTGTTACTGCCGCGTATGTTGAAGGGTCTTTGATTGAAAAGCTGCTTACCGCGTTTGTACAAAGCAAATATACACATGGAACAGCCGTGAGGATACTTCCGCAGAAAACTCCTGTTCCGAACCAGTAAATGCGTCTTACATTTCTTTTCCTTTCAAGCAAAGCAAGCGCTGCCATCATAATGATAACAATTCCAAGTAAAGCCCATTTGATTGCCGTAATATACTTTGCAATAGCCTTTACCGTACTGTTTTCGCTGATAGTTTCCAAATAAAAAGCGTCTGTACGATTGTCTATGGTTTCTTTGGCGTTTACAGTAATTTCGCTTAACTTTTCGTCGAATGCCTCATCCGGTGTATAGTCAATAGATTCAGCGTATTCATAGAAAAAGCTTTCTATATTGCTTTCAAGACCGTTGTAATCATCTGCTAAGGAGTCCAGCTCAACGCCGTTTATGCTTTTCAAATATGCATCAGTCCGTGTGCACATTTCATCTTCCAGCCATTCTGTATCTATAGATTCCATATAGACCTCAGCGGGAACAGCGGTTGTGTTATACTGGCTTTTAAAATCGCTTTCAATAGCCGCGTATGCTTTTTCAGCGAGCTTTTCCTCGCGGATTATATCGGTGTAAATTTCCGGATTGCTAAAAAATGGAGCTGCTGCGGAAACAAGTATAAACGCTGCCATAATGAATGAAAGCAGTACTGTGAGGAGAATCCGCGTTATAGTGTAACCCTTGCTCATTATTCGGCCTCCTTTTGATTATAGTAAATCATTTCAACAGGCTTGCATACAACGCCTATGCGGTTTTCCGAAGAGCCGAATATCTGCATTTCACATGTATAGAGAGTAAGCTTTTCTTCGCTTGAAGGCAGAACGTATTTTTTTTCGTCAGCTTTAAATTCAATAATCTCGGAAACTTCATAAGTAAATTTCCCGTACTGCGTATACAAAACGGCCTTATCGCCTACAGCCGCTTTATCAAGATCATGGAAAAAAGTATTCACGTGAGCGTCTATAACAACATTTCCGCCGGAGCCTGCCGCTGTTGAAGATGTGGACTGTACCGCGCCAAGCTCCAGAAGCTCATCGTTGCTGCCCCAATAAACGGGTACTGAGAGGTCTATAGCATCTATTTCGAGTACCGCATACTGTTCTCCGAATACAGGAATAACGGCTTCGCCTTCTGAGTATGTTTCTCCGCTGTATTCAGTATCTATCTGATTTTCCACTATTTCAAGGCTGCTGCCTTCGGAGCTTTTCATATCATCCATAAAGGCTATCTTTGTAAAAGTTGAGATTTTCTCATAAGGACGTATAAGCAGCAGAATGGCAATAGCCGCGCACAAAACAAGTATCAGCACAGGCAGAACTGCCATAGCTGTTCTGCTCATATACCGGCTGTTGTTTTCCGCGTTTTTATTTTTGTTCATATGCGCTTTTTACTCCC
>CAZINV010000134.1:0-2779 GCA_964540685.1 uncultured Ruminococcus sp. | reverse complement strand
TCATAGCTTATTTTTTTTATTTCCTTCATAACGCTTAGTCCTTCCCGATGTTTACAAAAGTCCCTTCGTTTCATCTGCGCCCATCATAATATTCAGGCACTGTACAGCCGCACCGGAAGCGCCCTTGCCAAGATTGTCAAGTCTTGCGCAAAGGAGAACCTGATTTTCGCTGCCGCACACAAAAATTTCCATCATATTTGTATCGCGAAGATCATTTGAACTGATTTTAAGAGCTGTAAGAGCAGCACCTTCAATCAAGGGCATTACCTTTACAAACGTACAGCCATTATAGTGATGACTGAACATTGCATGGATTTCTTTGGGAGAGATACTTTTCCCTGCAACAGCTGACTGTACCGGAATACATACTGCCATGCCGTTATAATAATCATCAACTATAGGCGTAAACATTGGCTTTGACGCAAGCCCCGATATTGCCTGCATTTCCGGAAGATGCTTGTGATTATTTGCAAGCCCGTAAAATCTCGGACTGTGAACCTCCGGCGCGCTGTCCGGCGACTCCACCTCAGCAATCATCTTTTTGCCTCCGCCGCTGTATCCCGATACGGCAAAGCACTGGACAGGATAATCAGCAGATATAATTCCGCTTTGTACCATAGGATAAACCAGTGCATTAAAGCCGCTTGCGTAGCAGCCGGGAACCGCGACTCTTGATGAATTTTTTATCTTCTCACGATGTGCGGGAGACAGCTCCGGAAAACCGTAAGCCCATTCAGGATTTGTTCTGTGAGCTGTTGAAGCGTCAATTATACGAACCGGCGCATCGCCTGCTAATTCTACTGCTTCCCTTGCGGCTGCGTCCGGCAGACAAAGTATAGTAAAGTCGCTTGACTGTATAAGCTTTTGCCTTTCATTTGCGTCCTTACGCAGCTCCGGATCTATTTTTAAAATGTTTATATCATCTCTGCCTGAGAAACGCTCCAGTATACGCAGACCGGTAGTACCTTCCTGTCCGTCAATAAAAACATTTACCGGCATTTTTATTCTCCTCTCTACTCTCTAGGACATTTCCATATGCTGAAAGCACACGTACACACCAGCATAAGCGCCGCCCATATCCATGATAAAACCGGACTTAAATCAAGTACCAGTGAAATTAAAACTTCACCCAATATCCAGACAAGCACAGCTATCAGGCAAAGACATATTATAAATTTAAACTGTCTTTTAAGCATAATTTCACACTTTCAGCTGCGCTTTTGCAAGCTCTATCTGCTCTTTCACTGCCGCCGGAGAAGGTCCGCCCTGTGAAAGCCTGCCCTTTACGCATCTCTCAAGACTTATGGCATCATATATATCATCTGCGAAAAGCTCTGTCATCTTTTTGTACTCATCAAGCGGCAAAGTTTCCAGAGTAAGCCCCTTTGAAATACACTGTGCAACCAGCGTTCCGGATATCTTATAAGCATCGCGGAATGGCATTCCCTTTTTAACAAGGTAATCCGCGCAGTCCGTAGCATTGATAAAGCCCTTTGCAGCTGCGGCTCTCATATTCTCAGCATTTACTGAAAGAGTCTCCATCATAGGTATAAATGTATTAACGCAAAGCTTTACTGTATCAACAGCATCGAAAACAGCTTCCTTATCCTCCTGCATATCCTTGTTATACGCAAGGGGCAGACCCTTCATCATGGTGAGCAGAGTATTCAAATCGCCGTAAACTCTTGCGGTCTTGCCGCGAATAAGTTCAGTAATATCCGGATTTTTCTTCTGCGGCATAATAGAAGAACCTGTTGCATAGGCGTCATCAAGCTCAATAAACTTAAATTCCCATGAGCACCAGAGAATAATCTCTTCAGAAAATCTTGACAGGTGCATCATTATAATGGAAAGAGTATTTGCAAGCTCTATGCAGTAATCTCTGTCAGAAACTCCGTCAAGGCTGTTTGCCATGGGCGCATCAAAGCCTAAAAGCTCCGAAGTCATTTCACGGTCGATATTATATGTTGTGCCTGCAAGCGCACCGCTGCCCAAAGGACATACATTCATTCTCTTAGCTGTGTCGTCAAGCCTGCCAATGTCGCGGATAAACATCTGAACATATGCCATCAAATGATGTGCAAATGTAATCGGCTGCGCTCTCTGGAGATGAGTATATCCCGGCATTACCGTTTCAGTATTCTTTTCAGCCAAATCAATAAGTACGCAGCACAGCTTATGAACAATTTCTCTTATCTCTGCAATCTCATCCCGAAGATAAAGCCTCAGATCAAGCGCGACCTGATCGTTCCTTGACCTTGATGTATGAAGTCTCTTGCCTACATCGCCGTATCTCTTTGTAAGCTCAGCTTCTATAAACATATGAATATCCTCAGCATTAGGGTCAAATTCAAGCTTTCCGGATTCAATATCCGCTAAAATCTCTTTAAGCCCCTTTATAATAGTATCACTGTCCTCTTTAGTGATAATGCCGCACTTGCCCAGCATTGCCGCATGGGCTATACTTCCCTGTATATCGTGCTTGTACATTCTCGCGTCAAACGCGATAGATGAATTGAAAGCATTTACTGTTTCATCTATTTCCTTGGAAAATCTTCCTGCCCAAAGTGCCATTGTTCTTCCTTTCTCTTTCAATCGAAAAAAGGCGGCTCGGCGCCGCCTTCTTCTTTTTTTTAAATAAAGCCAAATACCGATTAGTTACCGCGATTCTGGTCAAGCTTTGCCTTAACCCAGATCGGCAGACCGAACAGATTGATAAAGCCTTCAGCGTCCTTCTGATTGTAAACATCTTCAGCATCAAAGGTAGCAATTTCTTCAT
>CAZINV010000133.1:0-2817 GCA_964540685.1 uncultured Ruminococcus sp. | reverse complement strand
TCTCAGCTTCAGCGAAGCATATCAGGTAATGTCAGAAATCATGCACGGAGAAACAAGTCCTACTCAAAACGCTGCTTTTCTGGCTGCACTGTCTACTAAAAGTACAAAAGCCGAAACTGTGGCGGAGATTAGAGGCTGTGCTCAGGCAATGCGTGATGCAAGCCTTAAATTTGAAAACAGCCTTGACCTTTTAGAAATAGTTGGAACAGGCGGTGACGGCTCAAACAGCTTTAACATTTCAACTACCACTGCAATCGTATGTGCAGCAGCAGGCGTTAAAGTCGCAAAACATGGCAACCGCGCTGCTTCTTCCGCTTGCGGTACAGCTGATTGCCTTGAGGCTCTTGGCGTAAATATAAATCTCGAACCCGAAAAATGCATGAAGCTTTTAGATGAAGTTGGCTTCTGCTTCTTCTTCGCTCAGAAATATCACACCTCAATGAAGTACGTAGGAGCTATAAGAAAAGAACTTGGTTTCAGAACTGTATTCAATATTTTAGGTCCTCTGACAAATCCTGCAAGTCCAAAGCGTCAGCTCTTGGGAGTATATGACGAATCGCTAGTCGAGCCTCTTGCGCAGGTACTTATGCAGTTGGGTGTTGAAAGAGGAATGGTCGTTTACGGTCAGGATAAGCTTGATGAAATATCACTCTGCGCACCTACTACTATTGCTGAATTCAAAGACGGCTGGTTCAGGTGCAGTGAAATAAAACCTGAAGACTTTGGATTTGAAAGATGCGAAAAATCTGATCTTTTAGGAGGAACGCCTCATGAAAACGCTGCTATAACAAGAGCAATCCTAGACGGCGAAAAGGGTCATAAGAGAAATGCTGTTCTTCTCAATGCAGGCGCAGCACTCTATATCAGCGAAAAAGTAAATTCAATACAGGATGGTATAAAGCTTGCGGCAGAAACCATTGATTCCGGTAAAGCAGCAGCTGCCCTTGAAAAGCTTATTGTACTTTCAAACAAATAAGGAGCTCTTTTTAATATGACTATACTTGACGAACTTGCTGATGCAGCAAGGCAACGTACGGAAGCAGCTAAGGCGAAGATTTCTCTGCAAAAGATAAAAGAAAAAGCTGCTGCCATGCCAAAGGGAAATTTTGCATTTGAAAACGCTCTCAAAAAGGACGGTATTTCATTTATTTGCGAATGTAAAAAGGCTTCGCCTTCAAAAGGCATCATTGCGGAGGATTTCCCTTATCTGCAAATAGCTAAAGAATATGAAAAGGCAGGGGCAGATTGCATATCCGTTCTCACAGAACCTACAAGATTTCTTGGAAGCGACAAGTATCTTTGTGAAATAGCAAAAGCTGTAAGTATTCCATGTATACGCAAGGATTTTACTGTAGATGAGTATATGATCTATGAAGCTAAAATTCTTGGCGCAGAAGCGGTGCTTCTTATATGTGCCATACTTCCGGAAGAAACTATAGCGAAATATATCAGGATATGCGACTCTTTAGGAATATCCGCCCTTGTAGAAGCGCATGATGAAAATGAGATACGTTCTGCTGTAAATGCAGGCGCAAGAATAATCGGAGTAAACAACCGCAACTTGAAAGATTTTTCAATAAACACAGAAATAAGCAGCAATATGCGTGCAATTATTCCTGATAATATTATCTTTGTATCCGAAAGCGGCATAAAAAATGCAGATGATATCTCAAAGCTTCGCAAAATAGGTACAGATGCCGTTCTAATCGGCGAAACCTTAATGCGTGCGAAGGATAAAGGCAAAAAGCTTGCAGAGCTTCGAGGTGAATCAAAACATGACTAGGATAAAGCTCTGCGGTATCAGAAGACCTGAAGATATCGCATTTGTGAATGAACTTAAACCTACTCACATAGGTTTTGTATTTTTCCAAAAAAGCAAAAGATATATAACTCCTGAATACGCTTATATGTTGCGGCAGAATCTCTGTAATGATATAATTCCGGTAGGAGTTTTTGTAAATGAAAGCATAGAAAATATCACAAGTCTTCTGAATAAAGGCATCGTTGACGCAGTTCAGCTGCACGGAAACGAAGATGAAAGCTTTATTTCAGAACTTAGAAAGTATTCAGACTGCACCATTATAAAAGCTTTTCGCATTATATCAGATAATGATATAAAAGCGGCAAATAAAAGCGGAGCTGATATAGTTCTCCTTGACTCCGGAGAAGGCTCAGGAAAAGTCTTTGACCACAGACTTATAAAAAATATAAGCAGACCATATTTTTTAGCAGGCGGATTAAATCCAAATAACGTACAAAGCGCTGTTGAAAATCTGCATCCATACGGAGTAGATGCAAGCTCATCACTTGAAACAAACGGTTTTAAAGATAAAGAGAAAATGTCAGCATTTACAAAAGCTGTCAGAAAGGCGGATAAAAATAATGAGTAATATAAAAGGAAGATTTGGCATTCACGGCGGACAGTATATTCCTGAAACGCTTATGAATGCTATCATAGAGCTTGAAGATGCCTATAATCACTATAAAAATGACCCTGAATTCAATAAAGAGCTTACAGAGCTTCTAAATGAATATGCCGGAAGGCCTTCAAGACTTTACTATGCTGAAAAGCTGACAAGAGCTTTAGGCGGTGCTAAAATTTACCTGAAGCGCGAAGATCTTAACCATACAGGCTCGCATAAAATAAACAATGTTTTAGGTCAGGCTCTTCTTGCAAAAAAAATGGGAAAGACACGCCTTATCGCTGAAACAGGCGCAGGTCAGCACGGCGTTGCAACAGCAACAGCAGCAGCTCTTATGGATATGGAATGTGTTGTATTCATGGGCGAAGAAGATACAAAGCGTCAGGCACTAAAC
>CAZINV010000132.1:0-2853 GCA_964540685.1 uncultured Ruminococcus sp. | reverse complement strand
CTTTCCAAAACGGCATTGGAAAGGACAGCTGCCATAAAAATGAGCGATTTGAGTTATGCGGCGCTTTCATTGGCACAGAAGCACAAATACAGATATGCAAAGGCTTCAAAAAGCTCATTTTTTAAACAGTTACTCAGATAAAACTGTAACGGACATTAACAGTGCAAAGAGCAGACCGGCAATAGAGCAGATAATTCCTGCAATAGCGCAGCCCTTATACTTATAGCTTTTTAAGCCGACAGCGGAAAGCGCTACGCCTGCAATGCCCAGTATTATATCAAAGAAAGAAGTACAGCACATAAAAATTGATAATATTCCGATAATCATACCTGTAATAGCACAGCCGTTGTATGCGCCGTCATTTTTTTGATATTGATTATAGTTTTCGTACTGAAGGGGCGGCGGCGGCACCTGTCCGAACTGGACAGGCGGGACGGGAGGTACAGGAGGGACAGGATTATACTGATTTGGAAATCCCGGGTCAGGGTTCTGATTACCGGGCTGGTTCTGCTGAGAGAACATATCCGGCTGGGGAGCGAAGCTATTCTGGTTATGCGCATTTTGCGTTTCATCTATAATAGCGCCGCAAAGGGGGCAGATATTTTCCTGCCCTTCCATAGAAGCTCCGCACATAGGGCAGAATTTTACATTTGACATAATATATCATATCTCCAGATTTTATTTTTCATTTTAATTTTTAAATTTAATGAGATACCGCGCAAAGCAGGCAGGCTGTCTTTGCACGGCGCTGCTGTTATTTAGCGTAATCAACTACACGGCTTTCCCGAATCAGGTTTATCTTGATTTGACCGGGATAGTCCATTTCAGTTTCAATTTGCCTTGCCATCTGACGTGCAACCAAAACCATCTTTTCATCATTGATAGCTTCAGGGACTACCATAATACGTATCTCGCGTCCGGCCTGGAGAGCGTAGCACTTTTCAACGCCCTCATAAGCGGAACAGATACTTTCAAGTTTTTGCAGGCGCTTGATGTAATTTTCGTAATTTTCACTTCTTGCTGCAGGTCTTGCCGCGGAAATAGCATCGGCAGCCTGTACGATACAGGCAATAGCCGTCTTAGGCTCAACGTCATTATGATGCGCTTCAATTGCATGAATAACTTCAGGGTTTTCATTATAGCGCTTACACACGTCAACACCGATCTGTACGTGAGAGCCTTCAATTTCAGAGGTAAGAGCTTTGCCAATATCGTGGAGCAGCCCTGCACGGCGCGCAATATTTGCGTCAATACCAAGTTCGGATGCCAGAACGCCTGAAAGCTTGGCAACTTCAATAGAGTGATTAAGTACATTCTGACGGTAGCTTGTACGGAAATACAAACGTCCCAGCAATTTTACAAGCTCGCCGGAGATACCATGTACATTTGTTTCCAGAACGGCGCGTTCGCCTTCCTGACGTATACGATGCTCAACTTCGCGTTTAGCCTTTTCAACCATTTCCTCAATTTTAGTAGGATGTATTCTGCCGTCTGAAATAAGCTTTTCAAGAGCAATGCGCGCGATTTCACGGCGAACGTGGTCGAAGCATGAAAGAGTAATTGCCTCAGGAGTATCATCAATAATAATATCAACTCCTGTAAGCGTTTCAAGAGTACGTATATTGCGTCCTTCGCGGCCTATGATTCTGCCCTTCATTTCATCATTAGGAAGGGGAACCACAGAAACGGTTGCTTCCGAAACCTGATCCGAAGCGCATTTTGCAATGGCAAGCGAAATATAATTTCTTGCTTTTTCTTCGCACTCATCCTTGAGACTCTGTTCATATGCGGAGACTTTCACAGCCTTTTCATGAACAAGTTCGTTTTCTAAAATGTTTAAAATATATTCTTTAGCCTGTTCTCTGGTAAATTCAGAAATACGTTCCAAAACGTTCATCTGGTCGCTTTTTAGCGCTTCCGCTTCCGCCAGCTTTTCATCGGCAGCTTTAAGCTTTCTCTGAAGGCTTTCCTCTTTGCGCTCAAGGGTATCTGTTTTCTTATCAAGGTTTTCTTCCTTCTGCTGGATACGCCTTTCCTGTCTGCTTATTTCGCTTCTGCGTTCTTTGATTTCCTTTTCCGCTTCTGTGCGAAGCTTATGGATTTCATCCTTAGCTTCAACAAGTGCGCTTTTCTTTTTTGACGCTGCGTCTCTTTTAGCTTCAGAGCGGATTCTCTCCGCTTCTTTTTCAGCCGATCCGATTGCAGCTTCAGCCTGATTTTTGCGTTGCTCGATTCCGGCTTCAATGCCTTTGTTAAACGCGCTTTTCTTAAATATATAAGCGCCAACAGCAAAGCCTGCGATCAAAGCAACGGCTCCAATTGCAATAGTAATCCATAATTCGATCATTTTCTGTGCACAACCTCCTCATAATATTGCATAGTATATCATCATACAAGCATTCAGGCGGTATGCGCTGCTATTCTTATTTCATTTTCATTGTGATGTAAACTTGTTTGCTGCCAAAACAAGCGGTCTTTTTGTATGTTCCTCACTTTCCGTTTGCAGGAAAACGTTTATAGCCTGTTTGCCGGCGTCCCCCGCGTTTTAGGCGGCGGAATCCGCTTCAGAATTTCATTGAAAGCGATAACTTTCCGCTGAAGCCCTGAGGAGCTAACGCTCCCTGCTCAGGCTGCAATCGTTTGCAAACTCCGTTTCAAGCAAACTTGACGGAGCGCTGCTTCGATTAAAAAAATTCAGCCGGTTCAAAGTCCGGCTCATTTCTTTATGATGCCGCCGGGGCATAAAAAGCCGAACGGCGGCACATTATATGAGACATCTTTGCCAAAAGTACATTACGAGTACAAATCTATGAATTAAGCCAGCTTCACATACTGCTTAATGAAAAACAACTG
>CAZINV010000131.1:0-2963 GCA_964540685.1 uncultured Ruminococcus sp. | reverse complement strand
ATCCATACCAGCCGTCAACGTCAGCCAGCCAGTTCATAAGATAAAGACCGCCGTCATTGCCATAAGCGCTGCAGAAATTAGAATGAATCGGGTTTGAAGCTGTAAAGCCGCTGTCCATATCTGTAGGATAGTCGGAAACTTCCTGCCACTCATCAGAATATGTAGCGCTCAAAGAGCTGCCTTTTGACATAAATCCTGCCTGTGCATCCGGAATCATGGTAGATTCCAGTGTGAGCCAAGCCTTAGCTAAATCGCCCACTTCCTCAGTAGAAGCATCCTTTTCATTTTTAACTTCTATTTCACCGGTCTTAGCAGCATTTACAATGTTATCACGCATTGCAGCTACCCATACCAAGTAAGACATAGCTTCTGATGTTGTCTCGTGACCGTAGTCAGGAGCCTCGATACAAAGCTCTTCTGCAGAGTGGTAAGGAACGCCCAAACCGCCGCTTACTGTAGAAGTATCGGACATATAGCCGTTCTCAACGCCGTTTGTAACTACGTCATCATACAGAGACATAAAGCGAGCTGCATAAGTATCATCGCCGTATGCTTCCGCTTTCGTTCTGCCGTCCGCAGTGTCGCCAATTACTTTGTTTGCACAAGTTTTCTTGTTAGCAGCAGATGCCGCTGTAGGAGCAACTGTAGCGCAAACTGAAGCAGCAGCAATAAGTGCAGCAAGAAATGCTTTGCTTTTTTTCAGTTTCATTTAAAAAACTTCCCCTCTCGTTAAATTGAATTTAATTTGTAGTAATGCTGACTGCCATGCAACAGTCAATAAAACTGCTCATTATGTAAACTTTTTACACAAAAGCCCCACACAATAAACGCACTTTCATGCTTAAATTATATACCACTTCTCATTTTTTGTCAACCCAAAACTAAAACATATTCCCGTTTTTTTAATTTTTTGTAGCATTTAACAAATTTACCGAACCGTATTTGTGTGTATTTACCATAATTATTTCCTGTAATAAAAAACATTTGGGTTAAAAATGGCTTTTTTATTTATTAGCACCTGTTTTTCACATATTTTTCACAATTTCCTGATATGATTTACCTGCTATCAGTTTACCCATATTTTTGCCCAGCTAATTATCTCATTATATAGATTTTATCTGCTGTTAATATAATAGTTACCTAGAGTTCATTAGAGATATATATTATTCTGAGATAATATGTGTAATCGCGTTGTAAGAAAGGAGACCCTTATGGTTGAAATCAAACATCTAACCAAATATTATGGTCAAAAAGCTGCTATAAAAGATGTAAGCTTTACTATCAATGATCACGAAATACTCGGTTTTCTCGGTCCCAACGGCGCCGGTAAATCCACTACCCTTAATATCATGTGCGGAGTTGTTCCGTCAACAAGCGGAAGTGTTTCCATAAACGGCTACGATATTGAAACAGATCCTGTAAAAGCAAAACGCTGCATAGGCTTTTTGCCGGAGGTTCCTCCTGTTTACACTGACATGAAGGTCGGTGAATATCTGATGTTCGTTGCAGGTTTAAAAGACGTTCCGGCATCCAAAAGAAGATCTCACATTGAACGTGTAATGCGCAGGCTGCATATTGAAGACGTAAGGAAGCGCCTTATCGGCAATCTGTCCAAAGGATACAGGCAGCGTGTAGGTCTCGCGCAGGCGCTTATCGGAGATCCAAAGGTTATCGTTCTGGACGAGCCTACAGTAGGTCTTGATCCGTCGCAGCTTATTGAGGTGCGCAATATAATAATCGACCTGAAGCGCGACCATTCTGTAATCCTCAGTTCTCATATACTCTCAGAAATCAGCGCCGTCTGCGACCGTGTTGTTATTATAAGCCACGGCGAAATACAGGCAGTTGATACTATTGCAAACCTGGAATCATCTTCCGGCGCAAACACTGTACTTAAGCTCACAGTTCAAGGCAGTTCCCGTGAGGTCGTCCGCACTGCTAAGAGTGTTAAAGGCGTGCTTAATGTATCAAACATAACATTTATCAAAACGGGCGTTTATACATATGACATTGAGATTTCGTCCTCTGATGTGAGAAATTCGCTTCTGTCGGCTCTGCTTATAAATAAGATGAATGTTATTGAGGTCGCTGAGGAAAGAAAGAGCCTTGAGCAAGTCTTCATAAAGCTTGTAAATCAGCCTGCCGGAAAGCGGAAATCTTTGAAAGAGCTTCTCGATGAAATGGAAGATGAGTCTGGTGAAACTCCTGATTCCGAAAGCTATAATGAACGGGAAACAGATGCAGAAGAAAATGCAGCCGCATATGAAAGCGAGGAGGTTTAAGCTATGTTTTCACTTTATAAAAAGGAACTTCAGGGATACTTTTTCTCGCCCATTGCCTATGTTTTCATAGGACTTGTAACGCTTATTTTTTCAGGATTTTTTATCTGGTGGATATATACTGCCGCAAGTACTCAGATTGAGTTCAGCTTTTCCTATTTCTTCTATTATAATATATTATTTACAACGATTCTTCTTATACCCATTCTGACAATGCGAGCGTTTGCGGAAGAACGAAAAAACGGCACAGAAATACTACTCTTGTCAAGTCCTCTTTCGGTATCCAAAATCGTTATTGCAAAGTTCTTAGCTGTTGCAACGGTGCTTGTCACTGCAATGATTATTTCCTTTATTTATCCCATCATTGCGTCAATATATGGCTATGTTGTAATGCCCAATCTTATTGCAAGCTATATTGGCTACCTGCTTTACGGTCTTGCATATATTGCCCTCGGTCTGCTGGTTTCCTCATTTGTTGCAACGCCGGGTCTTGCGATGCTGCTTTCCGTTGCTGTATCGCTCATACTGTTCTTCATGGAGCTGATGCTGGGTTCCAGCTACATTGCATCTCTTCCGATTATATCTGATGTTCTGTACTGGTTCTCAAATCAGGCAAAATTTGAAAACTTCACTCAGGGCTTCTGCCAGCTTTCCGACTTGGTAAGCTATGTAACGGAAATCGCG
>CAZINV010000130.1:0-2982 GCA_964540685.1 uncultured Ruminococcus sp. | reverse complement strand
ATAGTTCTGAGCGAAACGGTTTTTCTGAGAATATTGATATTAGCTCGTATTTCAGAATCATTATTGGGAATATGTACGACAGGACTTTTACTTACCTCCGGATCTTCAAGCTCACGCATTTTCATGCGTTTCTTTCTGAGTTTGCGCAAAGCTGCAACACGTCTGCGCCTTTCACGTTCCTCGCGTGCTTCACGGCTGATAAACTTTACTGCATCAGCATGATGAAAATCAAAAAAGAAAGGCTTGCTCTCATCATCAGTTTTAACACTGTCGTCATACGGTTCTCCTTCTGCAACCGTATCGCTTTTGTATTCATAACGGTTTTCGCCGCTCTTTTTCCTTCTGCCCTTTAAAATTTTTTCTTCCTTTGCACGCGTGGAATCATCCATAGTGCGTATTTGAGGCGTATAGCCTCCTTTTATATCCTTTTGTCCCCCATTTTCCGGACTTTTCATCTTTACAGCGCCCTCATAGCCTTCAATTCGGTCATTTTTAGGAACAGGCGTTGTTTGAGGATCTGCTGCTGCGGAATTAATAAAAGACACCTTTTCACGCATAAGCTCCAGCGTCTGAAAAGCAGCCGCACGGCTGTTTTCTATATCAGGTCTGCTGCCGTGACGAACTTCTCTCTTTATGCTGTTTATTTTGGATTCGTTTTCCGCACGCCTGAATGCTGTAGGCCGCTCGGAACCGTATTGAGGCTTTGAGCCTGCCGTGGTTTTACTGAGCATCTTATGCATTTCCAGCTTACCGGAAGGCGTCTTGCTCTTTGACGGCGTTTGAGGGTCAATTCCTCCATATTCATTGAGGATTTCCTCTAATGTATATTTATGATCTGACATGTTTCTATATAAGCACTCCTTAGACCTTACTATTTTTACTCTTTTATACTAATTTCTTGCCAACTTGATTAAAGAAACAGTGCTGATTTTTTTATACAGAGACAGGAAGACAACGCTCTGCGCAAAAAGACGGTACCGCTTTTCATTCAGCTGGTGAGAGACTAGCATTACATATTTCTTTGCCGAACTGCTTCGTAAATGAAAATTCCTGCCGCAACAGATGCATTAAGAGAATTTACCTGCCCTTTCATAGGAAGGCTAAGCATTACATCACAATTTTCTCCAACAAGTTTTCCTATACCAAATCCTTCGGAACCTATAACAAAGGCTGTTCCCGTTCTGAAATCCGCATCTGTATAACTGCTGCCTGACGCGTCCGTACCATAAATCCAGACGCCGTTTTCTTTAAGCTTTTCCATAGTCATAACAAGATTTGACACTCTTGCAACTCTCATATGGCTTGCTGCTCCGGCAGAAGTCTTTCCTACAGTCAGATTGAGAGAAGCGCTTCTTCTTTTGGGAATAATTATGCCATGAACCCCTGCCGCTTCTGCTGTACGGATAATTGCGCCAAGATTATGAGGGTCCTGTATCTCATCGCATATGACGATAAGCGGAGCTTCGTTCTTTTTCTTTCCATACTCAAGTATTTCCTGAACAGAAACATAACTGCCGCATGAACCAGATGCAGCTGCTCCCTGATGATTAGCATTGCCCGTCATTTGGGAAAGCTTGACTTCGGTCACTATTTTTACCGGCACACCCTTTTCTCTTGCAAGTTCTGAAATCTGACGCAAAATTCCGCCATTTCCGCTCAGATATACAATATCCGGCAGATTATCGCTTCGAAGCGCTTCAATAACAGAATTCCTTCCTGCCAAAAGCTGTTCCGATTCCTGTAATACCTCGTTTTGACTGCGGTTGATGCGCCTGTTCTGACTCATTGCTATTCCTCCGTTTCATTCACAAAAAGAAGCCGCAGCCTTACAAAAAACACACGCGGCTGCGACTTTTATTATAACATGATTACATAAAAAGCACAAGTACTTTTTGTCTTTTTCACAAACTTTTCGTAAAGTGTAAAATTATTCGCATTTTCAAAGAAATATTTTGTAAGACTTTAGGGAGCACCGCCTTAAAGGCGAATGTGTCTGGCGGACACCTTCGCGAAGCAGAAGCATCGATTGCGCCGGCAGGCAAAAAAGAGCCAACAGGTTATAATATTAATATAAAAGCAATTGCTGCTATCAGCACTGCACTCAATGCAATCCCTGAAAAAAAGACTATTTTCTTCCAGACTTTCCTTTGAGCAGCCGGTATAAGCTCTTCCACGGCCATTTGAGCTGCCGCTTCCGTTATCTCAGGCGGCAATCCCGTTACACCAGGTCTAAGATAAAAAACCGCTTTTTCAAAATAATCGCCACCGGGTGTTTTTACTTCAATAATTTTTTTATGCACACCTTTTACCATTGATATATACTCCTTTATAAATTTATTTTTTATACTGAAAGTATGTGCCAATTTTACATGTAATAATCAATGAAATATATTTTCAACACGTGAAAGTTGAAAAGTCAAAAAAATCGGTGGAAAACTCTGTGGAAAATGTGAAAAACTCGAATTTCAAGGCTATTTTTTGATTGTTGAAAATTAAGGCAAAATCTTTAGATACAAATATCCGTTTCACAAACTGTATCACAAAGCACCTCAGTGCCCTCTTCTGCAATCAATAACTTTTTGCGTTTCGATTGGTTTCATGAAGTTTAGCTCGATATGGTTAAAAGTTTCGTCTAAAGCCTCGTTATATTCTTTCCAAAACGCAATATCTGAAAAATATAAATATAGCTTACTGTTGCTCATATAGCTAATAACGCAAAAAAACCGCGTAATTACGCGGTTTTTGAGGTGCGCATCTTTTTTGCGGCACAAACATGGCTCCCCCAGTTGGACTCGAACCAACGACAACTCGGTTAACAGCCGAGTGCTCTACCGACTGAGCTATGGAGGAATATATAACCAATTCTATAAGAATTGGCGTTATTTATAAATTAGCCAGTCAGTAATTTATTACTACTGACTAGGCTAAATAGAAACCGGCATCGACCAATTTTCCCGGGACGGGTATGTCCAAGTATCGTAG
>CAZINV010000129.1:0-3019 GCA_964540685.1 uncultured Ruminococcus sp. | reverse complement strand
CTTATAACAGCATTTACTCCATATCTCATATCACTCCGCCTCATAGTAGACAAATTTATTTATAATAGCAGCAATAATGCCTACCGCTGCCATCACAACGGCAAAATATATCCATGCCATTGCAGACGCTTCTCCATATTTCCAGTCCCCCTGCAAATCTCCTATTCTCCCCATTACCTTATTGCCGGGATCCGTAAAGGAATCTATAATTGTGAAAATTAAGCAGGCAAGTATCATAGGACTTACGCTTGGAAGAGTTATTTTCCAGAAATACTCCCATTCTGTAGCTCCCTCTATCTGAGCGGCCTCTTTTACAGAAGAAGGAATATTCTGCATCGCCGCCAAAAACATGAGTATCTGTATTCCTGAGCTCCATACTACAGAAAAAATATCATTTGCCGCCGCTTCAAGCCAAACGGTCATTTGTTCGGATATGCTGTTTATCCCAAGAAAGTCTATCATCTCTGCAACAAAATCAATGGAAAGCGTTGTGGAAAATCTGTCAGAACCGCTGCTTCCGGTACTTGTCATATTGCCGCTGATTATATTGTAAACCGGTCCCGTTGCAATTATAACGGGCAGAAAAAACACAGCCCTTGCAGCTGTTCTCCCTCTGAATTTCTGACAGAGAATATCTGCAATAAACAGTGAAAATATCATGATAAGGGGTGTTTTCCAGAGGGTATCTTTGAGAACGGAAACAAGATAGCTGCGATAATTGGGATCTTCATTAAGCGCATAGTTATACTTGTCAAGCCCTGCGAAGCTGCCCACCATACCGCCAGTATCAGGATGCAAATCGTAAAATGAGTATATAAACGACTGCAAAAGGGGTATCAAAAAGAAAATAAGTGCGCCTATAAACCACAATGAAACAAATCCATAGCCGTAAAGGCTCCTTCTTTTCTGAAAGCTCATCTTCATGACATAGATCCTCCGCTTGTCTCAAAATCACTGAGGAAATATTCTTCTCCCCCTGATGTTACCGACATCTTTTTAAAATCGGTGATAATTACAACTCCGTTTTCATATTCTGTATACACTTTGCTCCCCTCTTTGCGGTAATCTGTAATAAACTGTCCGCTTACCTCTGAAAGAACCGTTTTCGCAAAAATAAAATCCTGAGCAGCCTGTTCCGTCCAGTCATCGTAATATGCATAGTATAAATTTTCAAGCTCCGTTCCCGTAAGAATACTCGTTTTCTCTCCTATCATATCATAATGAAGATTGCTGCCCGACGCTATTGCAAGAAGCAGAAGCTCTCTGCTGTCTGCGCTTCCGTTTATTGCTTCTGTACTATATGATCTGAGTCCATGCAGGACTATCTGGTAAAATGGTATATCCTCATCAAAAATATCATATCCGCCTGAACAAAGGGGAACGTTGCTTATCCTGTCCGCATAGGGAAGCGCATAAGCATTTGCTCTGTCCGCCATTATGCTTTCCATAGAGTCTTCAAGAAGTTTATATCCGTCCTGAAGCAGCTGCTGCGACTTGTCCCTTGATACAGATGAAGAACCGTAATCTCCGTATAAAACCCGCGCAAGCTCCGAAAGGCAGATATTCTTTATACCGTTTCTTGAAAAGCTTTCGGCAAGAAGCTTAAACATATCCGGATATTCAGACGGCGATAGAAGAGCAGCAGCGCTGCCCGATTTATTTGCTTTGCCGCTTATAATATCATAATCATACTGTCTTGCATATTCTCCCGATACCCGTACAGCTCCGTCTCTGCGTTCGCTGTATCCGCTGCCGGATTTAAACCATGTATTTTTCACAGAAGGATAGAGAGTAAATCCGTTTTCCCCGGCGTACTCTATAAGCTCATAGAAATCATTGCCGCCTATGACGCCTGACGCGTCCGCTTCTGCATCTATCTTATTTTTTATTCCTTCATCCGTCCAATTATTATATGTTAATACAAGATTTTCCGCTCCGGCATCTTTCAGCTGCTCCATGATAAGTTTTGCCTGATCTGAGGAAGTAAGCGCGGTCTTCATAGTAATAGGTATTCCCAGGAATGAACGCTTCTTTTCCACTGCGCCGTAGAAATCTATATAAAGCTCCGGTTCGCTGTATGTTTTACAAACATCCATTTCGTTAATAAGATAATCGCGGTAAGCCGCGGCAGCGTCTGCATAACTCATACCATCTCTTCCCGTATCTTCAAGGGGATAATATCTTATCGCTATTTGTTCAGTCTTAATATCGCCGTCTTCAAACACCGTAAAGGACGTACTGCTGTCCCCTGACATATAATAAGTATCATCGCTTCTAAGTATAAACTCAAAATTACAAATATTATAACTGCTTTTTGACATTCCGCTTACGCTTGCCGTCAGCTGCGCATTTGCATCTCCATCCGTACATACCGCCATAAGCCCGTTATCTCCGTTTACTATTCCGTACATAGGAAAACAGACCTCATTTGTATTTTCAGGCATTGTAAGAGGAACTTCGGTAATATCTCTGCCATAGACTATCCCGCTGTAGCTTTTAGCGCTTGTTTTGCCGTTATTGAAATTTATAAGCGCCCCTGAACCGTCCGGAATCACAAAATACCCTTCATCATATGAATCAGCCGCGCCAAAGCTGCTCATTATGGAAAGCTTTGTAAGCTTTATGCTCTCCTTGCTTTCTTTTATACCTGATATATCTACCGACGCTTCAAGATAATCCTCTCTTAGAACCAAACGCAGCGGCACAGTTATGCCCGCTTTTGTAAATTCATATGTTATTTCTATTCCGTTTTCAATATCTTCTGTCTCTATATCGGCGCTGTACAGCGAAGACATTCTCGTGCTTGAACGCTTTTCAGGTTCACAGCAGGTTATGATAAGAGACGATCTAAGCTCTGATATGACTGAATCTGATGCAATTGGATCTGAAGCTGCATTTTCAGGTGACGAACGCCATTCAAAGCCGCTTTTCTTATCCTTTAATACAACCTCTCCGCTGCTGCGGTCCGCATACAGCGAAAGCTTTTCATTTTCCGCGCACAGGCACATTCCCGCCGAAT
>CAZINV010000128.1:0-3030 GCA_964540685.1 uncultured Ruminococcus sp. | reverse complement strand
CTGAAAGCCGAAGGCAGCGCAGACGGCAGCAATATTGATATTGTTGCATATAGCTCCAAAGACAGCTCGCAGCTTTTCCGTTTCTCTAAGAACCTTGACGGTTCATACAGTATTATCACTCACGCTTCAAAAGACGCCTGCCTTGTTGAAGTAGACAGCGCATCTACAAGCAACGGTGCAAATGTTCAACAGTACTCGCCTACAAACAATGCATGCCAGAAGTGGGGCATAGAGACTGAAACAACAACAACAACTACTACTACTACTACTACTACTACAACTACCACAACAACTGCCACTACAACTGCCACTACAACTAATACAACTGCTACAACTGCTACAACTGCTACAACAACCTCCAAACCTGTAAAAGAGGTGACCGGAGATGTAAACGGCGACGGTTCGCTGACGATAATGGATATTTTGATGATACAAAAATGGATTGCTGCCGTACCGGGAGCGGCACTTGAAAATCCCGATGCCGCTGACCTTAACGGAAACGGCAGAATTGAAATATTCGACTTGTGTCTGATTAAAGAGCTTCTCATGAATTCGAAATAATAAAATACAAAAGCTGCTGCACCGCATTAAGGTGCAGCAGCTTTTTTTACACTAATCTCTCACCAGCTTGATGAAACAGGCAGTGCCGGATTTATATAACTGAAAGCTTCATTGCTATCTTCTGTTCTCAGTTTATTCCGCCGTTTACAGGGAAAACCTGCCCTGTAACAAAGCTTGCAGCGTCAGACGCAAGCCAGCAGACAGCTGCTGCTACTTCCTCTGGTTTCCCTATTCGTCCAAGAGGAGTTTCATCTGCAAGAGATTTCATATCCTCTTCGGAAAGATGCGAATTCATATCTGTTTTTATAACGCCCGGAGATACGCAGTTTACACGTATCCCGGAAAGTCCCACTTCTTTCGCAAGAGCCTTCGTAAAGCTTATTACCGCACCTTTGGCAGCGGAATAATCCACTTCGCAGGCTGCTCCCGTTTCTCCCCATACAGACGCTATATTTATTATACAACCGCTTTTACGTGAAATCATATCGGGAAGAAGTATACGCGTCGTTTCCGTGGTTCCAAACAAATTGACCTGATAAAGCTCATGCACCTTATCCTCCGTCATGCACTGAAACAGTTCCGTATAGGATACGGCTGCATTATTTACCAGTAAGTCTACGTGCCCCAAGACTTCCATTGCACGTTTTGCAAGAACCCTTGCGTTTCCCGGCTGGCTCAAATCGCATTTCAAAGGTACCGCGCCGCAGTCGTTTTTCATCTGCATAGCCATTATATCATCACGGCAATATCCTGCGGCAACCATATAGCCCTGAGCTGAAAGCGCCTTTGTTATAGCAAGACCGATTCCCCGCGTCCCGCCTGTTACGAATGCTGTCTTCATGTTAGTAACTCCTTTCAATGCAGGAAAACGCTTCTGCCCCTGCAAAGTAATCATAAAGTCTCCAAAAATTGACTGCCTGCCCCTTGCACTTTGGAGATTTATGTGTTATAATTAGTTTTAAAGCCGAGAAAAAGTAAATTTACCGGAGATGTTTTATGGAACAGAAAAAAATTGACCGTATCAACTCGCTGGCAAGGCTTTCTAAAGAGAGAGAGCTTACTCCAAAAGAGCGCGAAGAACAAAAAATACTTAGAAACGAATTCCGCAGATCTGTTATAGAAAGTCTCACAGGGCAGCTTGACAATACGGTTATAATAAGACCTGACGGAAGCTGTACAGACGTAAAAAGGAAAATTAAATGATAAAGCCGTCAGGCGCGCTTTGCGAACCGCTGCCTTAAACGAGATCAAAACGGCGCGGCAGCAGCTCTCCAAGATTATGTACTCCGTCAGCCAAAAGAATGGGAAAGTCAGGACCGCAAAATTCGGAAAGCACCTGCAGGCACGCTCCGCAGGGAACACATGGTACTGCCCTTGCCTCCTCATCGCTCCTGCCCCCTGATACAGCAAGAGTGCGAAAATGCCTTTCACCGGCTGCTATCGCCTGAAAAACAGCGTTCCGTTCAGCGCATATTCCCATTGAATAGGATGCGTTCTCTACATTGCAGCCTGTGTATATTATACCGCTCTCGCTTTTCAAAGCAGCTCCGACAAGGAAACCTGAATAAGGCGCATATGCATTTGCCCGCGCTGCCATGGCAGCGTCTGTCATATTTTGTATCATTTTGGCGATTCCTCCCTGCAATGAAAAACGGGCAGATCTGCGCCGCCCGAATCTCATTTAAAATTTTAAAATAATTATTTGCCTGTTACCATTGCCAGAGTATCTCTTGCAATTAGCAGTTCTTCATTTGTCGGGATTACCCAGACCTCAACCTTTGAATCAGAAGCCGATATCTTTCTAAGCTCGCCCTTAAAGCTGTTTGCCTTATTGTCTATCCTGATTCCAAGATATTCCATATCTGCGCAAACCATTTCACGGCAGTTAGGAGCGTTTTCGCCGATTCCGCCTGTGAAGATAACAGCGTCAAGACCGTTCATTGCAGCCGCATACGCGCCAATATCTTTCTTAATATCGTAAACCAGCATATCCCTTGCAAGAAGCGCTCTCTTATCGCCGGACTCAGAAGCGGCAGTTACATCTCTCCAGTCGGAGGATTTTCCGGAAATGCCGAGAAGACCGGACTTCTTATTCATATAGGTATCCATTTCACCGGGAGTAAAACCGTGCTTATTTGCAACATATGTTACAGCGGACGGATCAATTGCTCCGCAGCGTGTGCCCATAAGCACGCCGTCAAGAGGCGTAAAGCCCATGGTAGTATCAACAGACTGTCCATTCTTGACTGCGGTAATGGAGGAGCCGTTGCCAAGGTGGCATGATACGATTTTGAGATCTTTGAGATCCCTGCCCATCTGCTTTGCCAGCTCTGCTGTTACAAAACGGTGAGAAGTACCGTGGAATCCGTATTTTCTCACATGCAGCTGCTCGTAATCTTCATAGGGTAAACCATACATATACGCTTTTTGCGGAATCGTCTTGTGGAACGCTGTATCAAATACTGCGAC
>CAZINV010000127.1:0-3031 GCA_964540685.1 uncultured Ruminococcus sp. | reverse complement strand
AACTTCGTAAATATCCATTGTATTTCCTGTAAGATAGCGTACGGCGTTTATAATTGCGAACGCGCCGCAGCCGCTGTCAGCTAAAGTTCCGTCTCCGTAAGGGTAGCTGCCCCATTCTGAGTCGTATTGCTGCAATACCGTATCGCCTGCATTTACCTTGGACGTTGTTCCGAAAGCTATACCCGAGGTCAGCAGCAAAGCGGAGGCTGCAATAACTGAAATTATTTTCTTTGCCTTTGATTTCATTACTCTTACTCCTTCCTGATAAAGTGAATATACGCATCTTTGCTTAATGTCAAATTGAAATCTTTTGTAACTGTTTTGTAACTTGCTAAATATTATATCATATTTTTCTTTTAAAGTGAACCCATTTTATATAATTTCAGATACTTGCTGTAAATATTGCTCTTTTGCACAGCACTGATTGTGCATAATGCAACACCGGTCTTGAAATTTGCTTTTTGCAGGATGTCATAAAAAGTAAAATAATAATATATGCATTTGTATAAAACAGCAGTTTTATTAGGGGTAATATATAACAAATTAACAAAAAAATCTGCAATAATGTAAACACTCTTGCAAAGTACCTTGGATTATGGTATAATAAATGTGGTACAATGTGCCGGAAATCCGGAAGGCACGAGTGTTTATAATGTGCTGATTCTATATGATTTTATAAAGATGTTAGGAGGAAATGAAAAGTGAACAAAGTAAAAAAAGGTAAAAAAGTAGCGATTCTGGGTGCAGGCAACGTTGGCGCGTCTATCGCGTTTTCCATGGCAATTATGGGTCTTTGCTCTGAGATGGTTATTGTTGATATTAACAAAGCTAAAGCTAAGGGCGAAGCTATGGATATCATGCAGGGAAATTCATTCTATCCGGCTTGCGTTGTGAGAGACGGCGATTATCCCGATTGCGAAGATTCCGATTTGGTAATTGTTACGGTTGGCATAGCAAGAAAGCCCGGTCAGTCGCGTCTTGATCTGTGCAAGGTAAACGCGGGAATTATTGCGTCGGTAATGCCGCAGATAACAAAATATGCGCCGAATGCATGTTACGTTATTGTAAGCAACCCTGTTGATGTTCTCACATATGAGGCGCTCAAGGTTTCCGGACTCAAGCCGTCTCAGGTTATAGGCTCCGGTACTGTTCTTGATTCATCGCGTCTCCGCGCATGTCTTGCTGATCACGCTAATGTCAATGCGAAGAACGTACATGCATATGTTCTCGGCGAACATGGCGATTCTTCCATGGTGCCATGGAGTCTGGCTTCCGTATGCGGTATGCCTTTTGACGATTATTGCAAAAATGTATGCGATCTCGGAGATAAAGCTGCTATTGTCAAGGAAGTCAGAGAAGCAGGCGCAGAGGTTATCAAGTGCAAAGGCGCAACATATTACGCAATAGCGCTCTCTGTAGGCATGATTGCTGAATCTGTTCTTCGCGATACAAAGACGGTTCTCACTGTATCGGCGTATCAGGACGGCACTCGCTATGAGGGTGTTAATGATGTCTGCCTAAGCCTTCCTTGCGTAATTGGCGCGGCAGGTGTTGAACGTGAGATTACTCCTCCTTTAAGTAATGATGACATTGCAGCTCTTCAGAAGAGCGTTAAAGCTCTGCGTGAAGTAATTGATGCAATGCAGGCTGACAATCAATAATTTATTAATTTATGCAGCGGTTGCTTTTATACGATCGCTGCATTGCTGTTTTAATTAAGGCAAAGGGCTTAATAAAAGGGCGTGATCGCGCTTGTCAGATAAACTTAGACTGGCAGCAGCCGGCGGCGTTATGATTTTATGCGCCGGTATATTTATAAAGATATTTACATCTGAAGAGGATTATATTCCGGAAACCGAAACGGTGCAGTTAAATTCCGCTTTATCGGAAACATCAATATTTCCGGAGATGACAGAGACTGATACGTCTGCTGCAGCGGAAACTGCTGATGCAGCTAAGGGAACAAAAGCGGAAAAAGAAATTCGTGAATCTGAATATGCATATGAAGAGACAGTGGAGTTCCCCATTGAGCTGAATACAGCCGCATTGGAGGAACTTGAAGCGCTGCCCGGAATAGGCGAGACTATTGCCGGAAATATAATAGCCTATCGTGAAGCCAACGGAGGCTTTAATAACAGGTATGAGCTTTTGAATGTAAGCGGTATAGGCGAAGCGAAATTTCAAAAAATATACGATCTAGTATACATATATAATGAAAGCGAATACATAGAAGCGTATAATGCGGCAAATGATATGCCGGAAAATAATGAGCCGGCGGAAGAAGAACCGTATATTGAGGAGGACATTCCGGTACTTGATGTAAATACAGCTTCGGCAGAGGACTTTGCAAAGCTGCCCGGCGTTGATATGGAGCTTGGAGAAAAAATCGTTGCGTTTCGCGAGGAAATAGGAGGATTTGTAAATACTCTTGAATTGTGCTATGTAGACGGCATGACAGACAATCTCTATATATCAATAGCCCCGTATTTAACTTGCGAATCCGGGTAGCATAGGACAGAATATTTTAACCGTTTTGTAACTTTTAGCTAAAAAGCTGAATCCTATATAGTAATAATGCACAATTTAAACTTTTTAAATTTGTGACAAACGCATAAAAATGATGAATGAATGAAATACCCCTTGACTTTAATTAAAAATTAGTGTATATTTAATTTGTCAAAGGATGCTGCGGAGTATGGGGTTTTCTGTACCCTGTCAGCAAAAAAGCCAATTATATTATTCCCATTTTTGAAATAATATAATATATACAATTTAAGGAGGAAATTTCCAATGAACAATCTGAAAAAGACACTGGCACTCGTAGCTGCATTGGCTATGACTGCTACAGCATTCGTAGGATGCGGCGATGATGATACTTCTACATCTGATACTTCTTCAGAAGTTGCTACAGAAGCTGCTACAGAAGCTGAAGAAGATTCTGCAGTTGAAGAGAATTCTGATACTGATGATTCAACCGCTGAAGAAGAAACAACAGCAGGTCCTGGCACACCTGACGGCACTCTGGGCGAGG
>CAZINV010000126.1:0-3035 GCA_964540685.1 uncultured Ruminococcus sp. | reverse complement strand
TTGAAATGGGCGACGGAGTTCAGCAGGTTCTGGCTACAGCCGGCAATAACCGTCTGGGCGGCGATGACTTTGACCAGAGAATCATTGACTGGATGATTAAAGAATTTAAGGCTCAGGAGGGCTTTGACCTGTCAGGCGATAAGATGGCTATGCAGAGACTTAAAGCTGAAGCTGAAAAGGCTAAGATAGAGCTTTCTTCAACTACTACAACAGATATAAGCATTCCGTTTATCGCTGTAGATTCAAACAGCACTCCGCTTCACCTGAATATGACTCTTACAGTAGCTAAGTTCAATGAACTTACCCGTGACCTTGTAGACGCTACAATGGGACCTGTTCAGCAGGCGCTTTCCGACAGCGGTCTGTCCGCATCAGAGCTTAACAAGGTTCTGATGGTAGGCGGTTCTTCAAGAATACCTGCCGTTCAGGAAGCAGTTCGTCAGAAGCTTGGAAAGGAACCCTTCAAGGGAATCAATCCTGATGAGTGCGTAGCTCTCGGCGCTGCTCTGCAGGGCGGTGTTCTCGGCGGCGACGTTAAGGACGGTCTGCTGCTTCTGGATGTAACTCCTCTGTCTCTTGGTCTTGAGACAATGGGAGGAGTATGCACAAAGATTATTGAAAGAAATACAACTATCCCGACAAAGAAGAGCCAGATTTTCTCTACCGCTGCTGATAATCAGACGGCAGTTGATATTAACGTTCTTCAGGGCGAGCGCGAATTTGCAAGAGACAACAAGCAGCTGGGAACATTCCGTCTGGACGGCATTGCTCCCGCAAGGAGAGGCGTTCCGCAGATTGAAGTAACATTTGACATTGATGCCAATGGTATTGTACACGTTTCCGCAAAGGATTTAGGTACAGGCAAAGAGCAGAACATTTCTATTACAGCATCTACAAATATGTCTAAAGAAGACATTGACAAGGCTGTAAAGGAAGCAGAGGCTTATGCTGAGGAGGATAAAAAGCGCCGTGACGAGGTAGATACAAAGAATCAGGCGGAGAGTCTTATAGGTCAGTGCGAGAGTACTCTTGCAGAGCTTGGCGATAAAGTGGCTCCTGCCGACAAGAGCGATATAGAGTCTAAGATGGCTGCTCTTAAGAGCGCTGTTTCAGGAAATGACACTGCCGATATAAAGGCGAAGTCCAACGATCTCCAGCAGGCTCTTTACACAATGTCATCGAAAATTTACCAGCAGCAGGGCGGTCCCGATATGAGCAATATGGGCGGTACAGGTTCTGATAACGGTTCAGGCAGCGCAGGCGGTTCAAATGACGATGACGTTGTAGACGCTGATTTCAAGGAAGTATAAGTTAAGCAAGGCGGTATCTTTTGCACAGTTTTTGTGCAGTATTGCAATAAATCAAGCAAAAAAAGGCAATCGGGGCGAATAAAACGTATTCGTCCCGCGTTGTCATGTTAAGGAGAATGGGACATGGCGGAAGAGAAAAGAGATTATTATGAGGTTCTGGGGCTGAAAAAAGGCGCTTCTGATGATGATATAAAAAAAGCTTTCAAAAATATGGCAAGGAAATATCATCCTGATTTGCATCCCGGAGATAAAGAAGCTGAAGAGAAATTTAAAGAGATAAACGAAGCCTACGGAGTACTGTCCGACTCTGAGAAGAAAGCGCGTTACGATCAGTTCGGACATGCAGGCGTTGACCCGAATTACGGCGGAGGAGCGTCAGCTGGATACGGTGATATAAACGATATATTCGACAGTATTTTCAGCGGCTTTGGCGGCGGTTTCGGAGGTTTCGGCGGAGGAACCCGCTCTAATCCAAATGCTCCGAAAGCAGGAGGAGATACAAGAGTAAACATTACAATAGACTTTTTAGACGCATGCAAGGGCGCTTCAAAAACTGTCAGCATACAGCATCTGGAAAGGTGTTCTCAGTGCGGAGGAACAGGAGCGGATTCAGGCAGCAAAAAGAAAACATGTACTGCATGCGGAGGAAGCGGCAAGAAAACAGAGCGGAGACGTTCTCTATTAGGCACTATGGAAACGGTAGTCACCTGTTCATCATGCAGCGGAAAAGGTTATATTATAGAAAATCCGTGCAAGAAGTGCGGAGGCGCCGGAAGATTCCGTACCACGAGCAATTTTGAAATAAAGATTCCTGCCGGTATAAACGACGGTCAGTCTATTTGTCTCAGCGGAAAAGGCGATGCCGGTATAAACGGCGGACCTAACGGCGACGCGTATATGACAGTTTTCGTAAGAGAGCATGAATTATTTAAACGCGACGGCAATGACATTTACTGTGAAGTTCCGATTACTTATGCACAGGCGGCTCTTGGCGCGGAGATAAAAGTACCTACTATTGACGGCAGTGTTATATACACTATTGATGAAGGCACTCAAAGCGGAGCTAAGTTCAGACTCAGGGGCAAGGGCGTAAAATATCTTAACCGCGACGGCAGAGGAGATCAGTATGTGACAGTATCTGTTGAAGTTCCGAAGAAGCTTTCAAAGAAGCAGAAGGAGCTTTTAAAGGAATTTGACGAATCTCTCGATGAAAAGAACAACACCAAACAAAAGGGCTTTTTTGATAAGCTGAAAGAGATGTTTGACTAAAGCGTATTCATATAAAAGCATTTTCTGAAACAGGAAAGGTTCGGCTTTTGAAAGCCGGACTTTTTTTAACAGGTTTTCAAAAGGTTTAAACAGGAAAAATCCGGTTTTCAACCTGTCTTTCAACAGTTTGTTGAAATCCAAAAGCGCTGTTTCGCGTTGAATACGCTAAAAGTATTACAATTTGAAAACATTTTTTAGTAAATGCAAGGATTTAAGCATCTGAATTGTAATAATTGTAACTTTAGGGAAATATTTTTTCAACCTGTTGTTGAAAGCCATGTTGAAACGCTATTGAAAAGATATGGAAAACTATTTCTATAAATTTCTAAAATAACGGAATACCGCATATTTTACCAATGTTAAAAAGTTGGATTCACCGTATAAAACGTGATGGAAAACTCATACTATTTCCACATTGCACATGGTGCAAGAAGATTTTAAACCGAAAATTTGAGG
>CAZINV010000125.1:0-3040 GCA_964540685.1 uncultured Ruminococcus sp. | reverse complement strand
TGAACATTCCACCGAGATAGCATGTTTCTGCGGTATTCTTTCTGGGTATCGTAGATTTCGGCTTTGGCGTAATGTTGTTTCAAAAAACGGCGCAGCGCGGGAATTTCCATCGCTTCCCCATTTTCAATAAAGCAGTTTTCAGGCAAAGCACCTACATAGATAAAAAAGCGCTCCTGCTTACTGCCGTCACCCCGGCAATCAAAAACAACGCCCGTGACAAAACTGGTTCCTGCTATCTCATCCAGAAACTCACATGCGATATAGCTGGAAAAATCTTTCCCACGGCGCGAGTATGGGTTGTTCTCATCCATATCCGCCCGAAGATATCCTTCCAGAGTGCGTTGTGATTTTTCGTTGGCGGCCTGATTGAAGTTGCGGGCGTTCGTTTCGCCTAACAGGACAATTTGGAGCGCATCGATGACGGTGGACTTTCCTGCACCGTTTTTTCCGGTCAGAAAGTTTACATCGCCCACTTCAATGATCTCTTTGCTGAAATACAGCCAATTAATTAACAGAATCTTCTTCAGTTTCTTCACCGACTTCCTCCTTTCGCAGCACTGACACTACGTCATTCAGCTTTTCACTGGAAACCGCAGCCAACACAGTTGGCAAGATGGAAAACTTGCCGTTATTCTGATTAAACTTTCCGTCAATGCGCTGAATAATAGTGTGATTTTCCAGTAAAGTCAAGGCGCGCTTCACTTCATCCATATTGGGCTTCGCAGGGAGGATGGCATAGTCTGTTACCACTTTTTCTAAAACATCACGCACGGTACAAATAGCATCCTGCTCCAAGCCGAGTCGTTCCTGGTTTTCCTCATAGATCATACGCAGAGCAAGAAGAATTGCGGTTTCTTTTTTGTTTAAGTTACAGCGGTTTGCTTCATCCGTATTGATCACATAGAAGTAGCCATTTAAATCATCTTTGCGCAAATCCCAATCCAAAAGGCTAAGATACTCTTGCACGGCTTCATAATGAAGAGACAGGAAGGTATAATCTGGATTATTGACCCTTCCTTTGCCTGGGCGATACAGTGTTCGCACCACATAAGTTCGACTAAGAAGTTGGTTGCAAACAGATTTGAACTGCTCCAATTCTTTGGCAGTTGCTTCATGAATGAAATCAAACTTCATCTTTTCTTCTCCTTCCGACGAATCTGCATCTGGGGAATAGAATAGCCATTTTCACTGAAGGTGCCGCCCAACTCTTTGATTTGATGCTCGGAGGTAGGATCTCCGCTTGTTAATACAGCCAGCAAACTCATAATGTAAGCCTTATCATCCTGAATCCCCAAATCCTTGGAATAGCAAACATCAGATTTGCCCAACCAGCCTTGCACGTAGGCCGCAATTGCCGCACGGCCATATTCGGAGCGCAGCAACTGCGCGGCTTGAGCGGCGGCGTCAGCATCTGGAGGCGTTTCCTGTATAAGAACCGGAGCTGTTTTTGTCCGTTTTCCGGGCCGCTTGCGGTACCACAAACTTTTTTCAGATAGGAACGACTGTTCATAAAGCTGAAACACCGGCTGTATCTGGTCCACTAAATTGCTTGCACGACGATTACGAGATAACGCTGTGAGCAGGGCGTTTAGGTTTCCGCGAACATTTTGATCTCGATTGGTCAGATTTTCTACCTTTTGCGTCGCTGCTCGTGTATAGCGGCGAACCTGAGCATCGATCTCGTCGAGATAATCATGTTCCATATTGTCGTATCGTTCATCGATCCAGAAAATTTTTCGCAGCAGATCCGCGCGGCAATTCTCCACTGTGTCGCCGCGCTTATCTTGCAAAGCTGCGTTAGCCATAGCAAGCAACAGCGCATCATCGCCGGCCCAGCTTCGCAAAACGGATTGGATCGGAACGCGATACTTGGGAACGGAGTCTTTGATTTTTAACGGGCGGATGTACGCCTCTATCACTTTCTGTCCAAAATCATTGAAGTGTGCCGCTAAAACTTCGTTGACATCCTGCATATCAATCTGCATTTGAAAATAATGTTTTACGTTGTGGTAGACCATTTGCAGCAAATTTATCAGCGACTGTGTGTTATCATAGGCACCATAAATTGCAGCCATTTTATCATAAACATTGTCACTTTCGTGTGCGACCTTTAATGTGGAATATGTACCAAATACGTAAGAATAGCCACGGATAGGACTATCATCCCGCAGTTGGTGAAACAGTTCTAAAATTCGACTACTGTAACTGGGAACGGTAATGTATTCTTCAAAATCATCCCCACGTTCTTTTTCGAACCAGCCCTTACTGCACAATTTTCGAATTAAAAAGCGGGCGCGGCCGGAAACATCCTGTAACTCCTCTACATCGATATCTTCGTCCTCGAAAGTAGCGTCTGCCAGCTGCTGCTCAAGTTTGCTCCGCAGCATAGAATATAGCATGTCTTCCGGAATCTTCAAATTCTCTCGATATGCGTTATAGAGGACATCCAAAGCATCCGCGTAAAGCACACGATTTGGAGACGCCAGCGGCGAAAACAGTTCGCTGGGGATTACATCAAAAAATTTCATCCAATATCCTCCTATAGGAGACTACTATGACAGGGCTATTAATCTTTAATCAAGACAGGCCAGATATCGTGCTGGAATCAGGAATTTTATACGGCGGACTTCATTGTGGCGATTGCTTTTGCTGCTTTATGGATGGTGAATGGATTGATGTTCGCCTCGAGTATGATACTGAATGGGTGTTGGTGCATCAGGGAAAAAACATTCCCATTCGTTATGGTGCACGCGTTCGAGTATAGATGCTTATCCAACAACCGTTACGTCGGAGGAGGCGATTTCCTTCTTGCGTTCGCTATCCATCTGCGGCTCATGGGCGGCACCGGTGAACAGCGAGCTCTTGAACTGACAGCCATCTCCATACCGATATACGAAAAATGCTCTGCCTCCTGGCAGAGCATTGACCCTATATAACCATACTGCCAAGGCCTATTGCAACACTGACAGTGTTGTATATTATGATAGCATATTCAGGCAGGAAAAGCAAGAAAACGATAAATTCACCCTATTTCCTTGTT
>CAZINV010000124.1:0-3040 GCA_964540685.1 uncultured Ruminococcus sp. | reverse complement strand
AACTTGTAATTTAATACAGCCCTTTTATTGTACACTTTTTTCGCCAAATTGTCAAGGCGTATTACAGTTGATTTATATAAATTTTTTAAAAAAATATTTTTTTGTGAAAAGTACTTGAAATCTGATTTTGAATGTGTTATAATAACAATATCTGATTCGGATTTCTGTATCAGTGGCTATTTTTGGAATTGATTCCGGAATATAGGTGTGCGGGTCCTGTGCAATGAAGCACCGTGAACCATGTCAGGCGGGAGACCGAGCAGCATTAAGCGGATCGTTTTGTGTGCCGCAGTAAACCTGCACACCTATGTTCCGGATCTTTTTGTAAAAAGGGAGGCGCTTTTATGTATAAAGCATTATACCGGAAATGGCGTCCCATGTCATTTGACGATGTGATTTCTCAGCCTCATATTACATCAACCCTTCGTAATCAGGTGCGAAGCGGCAAAACCGCTCATGCCTACCTTTTTACAGGTTCAAGAGGAACAGGAAAAACTACCTGTGCGCGTATCCTTGCCAAAGCTGTGAACTGCCCTAATGCAAAGGATGGCATTCCATGCCTTGAATGCGATATATGCAGAGACGCCGATAAAGGAACGCTGTCTGATATTATAGAGATTGACGCAGCTTCCAATAATAGTGTAGAGGACATAAGAGATCTCCGCGAGGGAACTGTCTATATGCCGGAGCGCTGTAAGTATAAGGTGTATATCATAGACGAAGTTCATATGCTGTCGCCCAGCGCATGGGGAGCGCTTCTTAAAGTTATGGAAGAGCCTCCGGCATATGTAATGTTTATTCTTGCAACTACGGAGATACACAAGGTTCCGGCTACTATTATTTCAAGATGCCAGAGATATGATTTCAGAAGAATACGTACAGAAGATATTGCCGATAGACTTTGTTTTATAGCTAAGCAGGAAAATCTCCTGCTGCATGAAGACGCTGCCAGACTTATTGCCAAGATTTCTGATGGAGGTATGAGAGACGCTATTTCGCTTCTGGATCAGTGTGCTGCTGTTTCAGATGAAATTTCAGCGCAGACCGTTTCGGAATCTGCGGGGATCGCGGGAAGAGACGCTCTTTACGATATACTGGAAGCCGTTTTTTCAGGCAGAGCTGCTGATGCAATAAAAATAGTTGGAGAGCTTTACAGTAATTCCAAGGATATTGGCAGACTTTGCGAGGAGCTTACAGAACAGCTCAGAAACATTATGCTTCTGAAACTGGGAGGCAATCAGGAGGACATGCTTTCCTGTATGCCTGATGAAAGTTCAAGGCTGAGAGAAATTTCAAATAATATGCCTATGGAAGAGGTGCTTTCTCATATAGCGGCGCTGCAGGATTGCCGTGAACGCATGCAGAGAAGTCCAAATAAACGCATAGAGCTTGAAATGACGCTTATTTCCCTTTCAATGCCAAAACCTAAGCCTGTTGCTGCGCAGATACCGCAAACAGCGCCGACCATGCAGAGTCCGCAAAAGCAGAAAACAGAAGCGGAACGTTCTCCCAAAAATTGCGGAAACGTTTCTCAAAGTCCGAAAAAACTAAGACCGGAGGATTTCAAACCTCTTGACAGCTGGCAAGACATTTTGGATGAATACAGAAGCGTAAACCCTGCGGTATCCGGAAGTCTGGCTGAGTCAAGCGCTTTTGTAAACGGCGATTATATGCTCATACTTACAAAGAACAGATTTTTTCTTACACTTCTCAAAAATCGGGACAACGCGCGTTCTTTGGGAGATACAGTGAAGCGTATTCTCGGAAAGGAATATAAAATTCTCGGCAAATGCAGCGAGGAAGAGCATAAGGAAAATCCGGCTCAAAGCTTAATTCAAAAAGCGATAAACAGCAATATTGAAACTGCTGTTGAATAATTTTTAAACTTATCTTTAAGGAGATTTTAACAATGAAAGCAAGATTACCTAAGCAGAATCAGGGCGGAGCGCAGAATATGAATGCTATGATCCGTCAGGCACAGAAAATGCAGGATCAGATTACTGAACTGCAAGAGGACATCGGCGCACGTGACTTTGCTGCAACTGCAGGCGGCGGTGCAGTGGAGATAGTTGTAACAGGCAATAAAACTGTAAAGTCTCTAAAAATAAAGCCTGAAGTTGTCAATCCGGAGGATATCGAGATGCTTGAGGATCTTATCATCAGCGCATTCAACGAGGCTGTTAATAATGTTGAAGAGACAACAGAAGCCGAGATGAGCAAGATTACCGGCGGGGTATCCCTTCCCGGGATGTTTTAAAAGCAATGGCTGACCATAACGCAGTGCCTTTGACAGTGCTTGCGGAGCACTTTGCCCGCCTTCCCGGAATAGGTATGAAAACAGCGGAAAGGCTTGCGTATTATATTATTTCGCAGAGTGAGGAGGAGGTAGTGTCGTTCTCTGAAGCTTTGCTTGCGGCAAAGCGTGAAATACGCCATTGCAGATGCTGCCAGAATCTGACTGATATGGACATCTGTCCTATCTGCGGAGATGACAGAAGAGATCACAGCACTATATGTGTGGTTGAAAGTCCAAAGGATGTAACTGCATTTGAACGTACTAACGAATATAATGGCGTATATCATGTGCTTCATGGGCTGATTTCGCCAATTGACGGTGTGATGCCCGATCAGCTGAAGATACGCGAGCTTTTGGCACGTATTCAAAAGCAGGAGGTTCATGAAGTAATCATGGCAACCAATCCTACCATTGAAGGCGATGCGACTGCCATGTATATTGCAGGGCTTTTAAAGCCAATGAACATAACCGTAACAAGACTTGCGTTCGGGCTTCCTGTAGGAGGCATACTGGAGTATGCAGATGAAGTAACGCTTTTTAAGGCGTTGGAGAACCGCAATGAAATGTAAGAGTATGTTTAATATTGCTTCGTGTGCGATTTTTGAGTAAAGTTTGCTCTAAAGTCCGCGTACATTCTTGCGGCTTGTGAAAAAATTTAAAAAACGGCTTCCGGAGTAATTGGGGAGCCTTTTTTAATTCAGAGTAAATACTGATGCAGGTTCGTTTATAGTTAATAAAAAAGGA
>CAZINV010000123.1:0-3065 GCA_964540685.1 uncultured Ruminococcus sp. | reverse complement strand
CCTTGTGCCGATAACTTCCTCCTGAATAAGACCGTTATCACAATAGAAGTGCTGCATCATCTGCTTGTAAATCCTATCAGCTATATCACGCTTATACATCATCACGATATTCTGCATACCGTTAGTGCCATAATAATCTTCATATTTGTCAGTAACCTGAGTAATCAGTTTGAAAAGAAGCGATTTGCACTTGTTATAGTCAATCTCAGGCTTTTTACGCAGCTCACCGAGGATAACCCGTTTCGGCTCATATCCCTCAAAATCAATAGCATCTGCACTGACACGCTCCTGATCAGACTGATCTTCAAGGTTCTGTATCAGCATTTCATTTGTAAGCGGTTCATGGCTGAACTCCGACAGCTCAATATCAAAATCCATAAACACATATTCCTCTGCACCTGCATCGGTTATGCGTATCTGCGGAATGGGGATAAATTTCTTTTCGGCTGCCTTATGGACTTTTTCTGTATGTTTCTCTGTCCAGCGGATAATTGCAGGAATACTATTCTCATGGAATGTCTGAGCAAGGTCTGTGTTTTCGGTTACAGCACTTACCGCCTTTTTAGCAATCTCCTTAACCGCAGTCGGCGTTACCGTATGCGTCGGAGCAGTCTGTATCGCCTGATAAACTTCTTTTTTGACAGTCTCCTGAATGGTCTGCAATGCCGTATCTGCCTGTTCGGAGCGTTCTATGCCTGTCGCTTCATAAGCAGAAGTCAGCACTTCATCGGGTTCTTCTTCCCATTCAAAGGAGAGCTGGGGAACAGCGACTTCTTCCGGCTCTATTTCCTCGACCTTGATAACATTTCCTGCCTTGAAGATAGAATCGCCCTTTTGTGCTTCGTCAAGAATATCCTTGAATTTGTCATGTGCCGTCAGCATAACAGCATCAATCTCTTTATCGCCTGTACGCTCGCCATAAGGCAGACGGAGACCTCTGCCGACCATCTGCTCACGCAGTATCTTTGAAGCGGCGGTGCGGAGCGGAACGATAGTATAGAGATTGTTTACGTCCCAGCCCTCTTTCAGCTTATCAACGTGAATGACGATCTCAACGATATTATCAGCCTTTTCGACTTCAAGGAGCATCTTTGTATTGGCTTCAGACTCAGCAGCACCCTGTTTAGAATGCACTACCACGACCTTATTCCTATATGCTCCATTGCAGAAGGCATCGGACTTTATGTATTCCTCAACCCACTTGGCATGAGCGGTATCTTTGCAGACAACAAGCACAAATGGCTTTACAACGGGCTTTCCGTTATTTGCGGCATACACCTGTAACTTTTGTCTGATACGCTCATGACAGATAATACCGTCCTGCAACATGAGCTTGTCTATCTGCTCATCACCGAAATTATAGAAATCCACATCGGAACGGGTAACAGCAAATGGCGTTCTTGTATAGCCGTCTGCTATCGCCTTAGACAGCGGATATTCATATACAACATTCTTAAACGGAATCTGCTTGCCCTTGCTTTTCTTTGCCATAAGCGGTGTCGCAGTCAGTTCAAGACCGAGGAGAGGGTGCAGCTCATTCAGAGCCTGTTCGCCCTTTTCTCCATGATAATGGTGAGATTCGTCCATGATCATCACAAGGTCAGGGAGCTTTGCAAGCGTCTCAAAGAAAGAATCTCCGTAATACTCGTTGACCTTTTTCATATTAGCATTTTCTTTATCGAATTTGCTGATATTGAAAACGAATATGCGGACTTCACTCTGGAAAAGAGACAGGGGCTTGCTCCTATAATCCTCACCCGTAATGACCTGCGGAGCATTCACAAAGCAGCTCAGACCACGAAAGACATATTTCGGGCTGTTATTATCGTTCAGGTCACGGCAGAGCTTATTATAAATAGTAGTGTTTGGAGCAACAACAAAGAAATTCTTGATGTTATGCTGTGTATAGAGATATGCGATAAATGCGCCCATGAGCCTTGTCTTTCCGACACCAGTTGCAAGAGCAAAGGTCAATGACATGAAATCACGCTCAAAGTCGGTACAGGTCGGGTAAAGAGCTTTGACCGCACCGAGGGCAGCCTGCAAATTCATACCTTTTTTGAGATTTACGCTGTTTACGATCTCATCAAGGATTTCAAGCGACTTCTTCTGCGGTTTACGCAGGGACATAACTCCGCTGATATATTCCGGTGTGTAAAGAGTAAAATCAGCCCTCATCGTCGCATTCCTCCTCATCTTTATATACAGGCGGATGAATTATATTCAAGTTATAGTCAGTCTTGTCAAATTCGCAGCGTTCAAGAAGCATCTGCGGAATCTTCTTGACTGTGATATGGGGATTCAGCTTGTCCATACCCTTATCGAACGAACAGCAGGCAATGACAAGGTACTCGTCATCTTCCATACCACCAATGATAGAATCCATGAAGGCGGCGTTCAGGTGACGGGTAGTGACAAAGAGATAGGATTTCTCGCTGCCGTGGGACTGCTTCCAGAACGCAGAGCTGTCCGGCTCATAAGTGAAGCCCTCGTGCAGAGCCATAGCCGCTGCAAGCATATCTGCACTATATTCAGGATTGATGATATACTCGCCAAACTCGTCTTTATTGATGAGTGTAGGAGCAAGCTCATAGAAGCGGTATCCGCCGCCGTTTTCCCACTTAACAGCCTTTGAGATACCGCCCTTATCATCACCCGAAACGACCATATCAAGACGCTTTTTGCAATGTGTATATGCGTGTTCTCCCATTTCAATTCCAATATATCTTCGTCCCATTTTATGAGCAACAGCGGCAGTCGTGCCTGATCCGAGAAAAGAATCAAGAACAAGATCTCCTTCGTTACTGCCTAATGTTAGAACTCGTTCAATAAGTCTTTCAGGCTTAGGTGTAGCAAAAACTGATTCAGAATTGAAAACCTTTACTTCTTTTTTTGCATCTTGATTATGACCGACCTCCGTATATTTCCATATAGTCATGGAGGTCATACCCTGCTTTACATCCGATAAAAAGCGCTTAACTCGTGGTACATTATCACCTTTTTCTCCAAACCATATTCTATTATCCTTAACCATCTCAGCAAATGTTTCTTTGGAGAAACGCCAG
>CAZINV010000122.1:0-3071 GCA_964540685.1 uncultured Ruminococcus sp. | reverse complement strand
AAGACCTTTAAGCCCTGCTGAACTTGAAAGTCCGCCGGATTTTGATTTTGGAGATTTCTTCAGAGCAGCAGCTATCAGTCCCGTAATATAGTCTATGCTCATAAAGATAATAAGTGTTATTATTGACGCGTCAAAGCCGCCGAAAAGTCCCGCAATAAGACCTCCTGCCGCTCCTGCTGCAATACAAATTGTTTCTCTCATACGCTGCCTCCTAACTGAGCAACAGCTGCTTCGAGTGCATCAATCCGAGCCTGCAAGTTTATAATACTTACAGTTTGACCGTTGGAATCAGTTGCTGCAACATCTCCGGTCAGATGCAAATTGCCGTTCCAGTCTACTGTAAGAGCGTTTGAGCGTTCTGAATCTGATGTGCCATTGCCTATAATATGTACGTATTTATTTTCTGTGTCTTCAAGGTTATACGCTCCAAAGACATATTGATTATCAGAAGCTGCTATTGTGCCGTTGCCGCCTGCATGAGAATAAATGCCTGACGCTGTATTTCTATTGTAATCGTTAAAAATCTCTCCGCAGATATTGCCATCGCTGTCTTTCCAAAATCTGCCTGCGCCGGTATTGTTTGCTTCTGCAATAATAGCTTTCAGAGAATCTTCAAAAAAGCTCCTTTGAACGCATAAGCTAAATTCCCTTGACAGTCTTTGAGAAAGCGTACTGTAAGTGTACTCATCAAATATACCTTTACGGGCATCTGTTACCTCCTGAACAATGCCGCTGTCCTCGGAGAACTTATCTTCAATTTCCTTAGCTTTTTCAAGCAGCTCGTTCATTTGCAGAAGTTTACTTTCCACCACGTCCGGAACGGGAATATTATATCCCATTACTGCATCCTTTACATAAACGGGATGCATTTGGAATTTGATAACGGTTTCCTCGGATTTTGTGCCTATCAGTTCAAGTCTGAGCATTCCGGGAACAGCAGTTGCCGTTTCAGGAATATTCCACATAAGAATAATTTGTTCATCTGCGGCTGTTTTAGCCAGAACAGTTTCCGACATGCTGCCATCAGATGCCGCGGTACGCAAAACAAAAATGCAGTCTGTTATATCTACATCATTGTTTTTTGCATCCAACACAAAGTAGATAATATCCGAACATTTTTCTCCTTGTGTGAGAAGATGCTCCATTTCCCTTGTGTCAATGAATTTGCCTTTTGCCGTAAGCTTGATCATAAAAAAATCACTCCTTAAAAAATATAGGGACAAAGCCTGTCCTCATAAATAGTTCCGTCTCCATAAAAACTTGAAGCGTTTAATTCAAGTTTCATAAAATATTTACATTTTCTAAAGCATAGCCGTGCAAGACAACATTGACCTTTTTTATCGGTATTATCTTAAAATAAAGCAGAATCAGGCATAAATATTATTTATTCTGCATCAAAAGCCCGTTTCATGATTTTCCTTTTAAAAAACGTATCACATCACTAAATGCGACAACAGATTTCGACCTTATTCATTGTTAGTATTAGGTATAATTTATTGTACATAACCTAAGTGCGGATGTTACTGTCTCTTTGGAGGCAGGCGTAAAGCTCATATGATTCAAAAATATACAGGCAATGAAAGGAAGAACGCGTTATGTCAAAAGAACCTCGTATTAAAAGAAAATCATCACTGTCAATGCTGCATAATACTGCAGCAGCATTTCTCTGCGGCCTTATTTTTTCATGCGCTCAGCTGGGAAGCATATCGTCTCCTATACCTGCGGCGGCTGCTTTTTGTACAGGTTCTATAGGTTCAGCCGCCGTTCTTCTCGGAACTCTTGCAACATGCTGCATATCCGGAGAATTCGGTGCCAAGCTTCCTCTTATCCTCTCACTTATGCTTGCAGCTTGTATACGTATCTTTCTGCGAGAATATAATTCACTTGGATTTGTTTCCGCCGCATCTTCGCTGTGCGTGCTTGCGTCAGGCTTGATATGCTCATTTGCACAGAATGGCGGATCAGAGGGAATACTCGTTTCAATAATGAGTGCGATACTTACAGGCACAACTGCTTACTTTTTAAATACTGTTATAATAAGCATTGGAAATCATAATAAGATACGCATAAAATCTTCTGTAGGCTGTGCTGCCGCAGTGGTTTATTTTGTGCTTATTGCCGCACTGTGCTCTTTTGAATTTTCACTTATAAATCCGGGATATGTAATAGGAGTTGCCGTCACACTTATGGCGGCTCAGAGATTTCGCTATGCAGGAGGAGTTGTATGCGGTTCGCTGACAGCCTGCGGAGCGCTGCTTTCAGCTTATGAACTTGGTATGAGTCTTGCTTTTTTGCCTGTTACCGGACTTCTTGCAGGGTATATGGCTGAAAGCGGCGGTATTATCACATCAGGTGTCTTTTTTCTGTTTAACGCTCTTGCACAGCTTACGGTTCAGAGCAGCTTTACTACATATTCTTCTATAGGAAACCTTATGCTCGGCTGTATTGTGTATCTCCTTTTGCATACAATATGCTTTGATAAATGGTTCGTTGCAGATGAACCCGCTTCCAAGAAAATGCTTGACAATATTGCGGTAAGAATGAATTTCATGGCTGAATCCATAGGCAGCGTCCGTGCTGATACGGAGAAAATATCAAAGCTTTTATCGCACTCTTCCTCTGAACGTAAATCCGCTGTATGCGCTGTCTGCAAGTCGTATGAAACTTGCTGTATTAAAAGCTCGCCGGTTCAGGGAAAACGTGCAGACGGCTGTGAGATGTTTGAACATGAACAAAAGCGCATTAAACTGTGCAGAGAAAAAACTGCACGAAAAGCAGAAAGCAGAAATATACTTTTTCAGCAGCTTATGGTGTCGGAAAAAATACTTTCATCATTCAGCGGCGGCATGGCTATAAGATATAGCGGCGAACTTACAGATGCTATAGAGCGGCGCCTTGAAAGAAGCGGCTATTACTGCGGCTGCATTGCGGCATACTACATCGGCAAGGAAAAGCTTATGATAGAGCTATACAGCGAAGACAAGCGGTTTGAAGCTGAAATTCCATCCATATGCCGTATTATTTCAAGTATGCTCAGAGTAGATTTTCAGGAATCCCAGAAAGTACAGACC
>CAZINV010000121.1:0-3096 GCA_964540685.1 uncultured Ruminococcus sp. | reverse complement strand
AACATTCCTGTAGCTACAAATATCGCAACAGCAGAGGCTCTTATCATGGCTTTGGAAAGAAGTGATCTGGATTGGAGAATTATCGGTTCGCCAACAATTTAAGCGGTCTTTTATAACCGCACTGTCTATGTTTTCCCTGTCCCTTTCCGAAGGGACAATTTTTTATAATGAGGTGTCTCATAATGGCTTTAAAAATTACACGTCCTCAGGGCACTGAGGATATTATACCAAAAAATATCAACAAATGGATTACTGTTGAGGAAGTGGCACGAGATACGGCTGAAAGCTTCGGGTTCAAGGAAATAAGAATACCTACTTTTGAAAATACAGAGCTTTTCCTGCGTTCAGTAGGTGAAACTACAGATGTGGTTCAGAAAGAAATGTATACCGTAAAAGCAAAGGAAACCGAATTTACCCTTCGGCCTGAAGGAACTGCCGGTACAATACGTGCAATGCTGCAAAACGGCATGCTGAATGACGCCCTGCCTCAGAAGGTGTTCTATATTCTCTCATGCTTCCGCCACGAACGTCCGCAGGCAGGCAGACTGCGTGAATTTCACCAGTTTGGTCTTGAAATGGCAGGCTCCGGAAGTCCCGCTGCCGATGCAGAAGTAATAAGTCTTGCCAAAACTCTTCTTGACAGACTGGGTCTTAAAAATATTGCACTCAACATAAACTCTATCGGATGTCCTGAGTGCAGGCGCGAATATCACAAGGCATTGCGCTCCTATTTTTCCGCACGCGAAGATGAGCTTTGCGACACCTGCAAAACCCGCCTTGAAAAAAATCCTATGCGTATTCTCGACTGCAAAAGTCCTGTATGCAGCAGCATTGCAAAAGACGCTCCTGTAATTCTCGATTATCTCTGCGATGAGTGCAGCAATCATTTTGAAACACTGAAAAAATATCTTAAAAACCTTGATATAGAGTTTTCTGTAAATCCTAAAATAGTACGCGGTCTTGATTATTATACAAAGACTGTGTTTGAATTTGTAACAACGGAAATCGGAGCGCAGGGAACTGTATGCGGCGGCGGACGCTATGACGGTCTTATTGAACAGCTCGGAGGCGCACCTACTCCTGCTCTTGGTTTTGGCATGGGAATTGAAAGAATAATTATAACTATGGAAAATCAAGGCTGTGACTTCATGGACGAAAAAAGCTGCGACCTTTACATTGCTCCTATGGAAAAATCCGCTGCGGACAAGGCTATGATTATTGCCCAAAAGCTTCGCAATAACGGTTACCATGCTGAATATGATGTTATGGATCGCAGCTTAAAAGCTCAGATGAAATACGCAAACAAAATCAACGCAAAATTTGTACTCGTGCTGGGCAGAAATGAACTGGAAAGCGGCGAAGCCCGTATCAAGCTTATGGAAACCGGCGAACAGTTTGATATCCGCCTTGATGATCGATTTACAGAAGAATTTGAAAATCTTGCAATTCAGTATATGTTTAACGATGTCCTTGACGAATTTGAATTTAAGGAGAATAAATAATGGAATCTATGAATGGTCTTCGCCGTACCTGCTATTGCGGTGAAGTTTCTGAAATCGGAAGTACGGTTGTAGTAGGCGGCTTTGTTCAGAAAGTCAGAAATCTCGGTACTCTTATTTTTATTGACCTTCGTGACATAACCGGTATAGTGCAGCTTGCTTTCAACGAAAAATCCGACCCTGAAATTTTTAAAAAAGCTTCATCCTGCCACAGCGAGTATGTACTCATGGCTAAAGGCGTTGTCACAAAGCGCTCAAGCATAAATCCTGAAATGAAAACCGGAGAAATAGAAATAATAGTCAGTGAACTGCGTGTTCTTGCGAAAGCTCAGACTACACCTTTCTTTATTACCGATGAGACAAATGTAAATGAGGAGCTTCGCCTTAAATACCGTTATCTCGACCTCAGACGCGCTCCCCTGCAGCACAATCTTATTATGCGCCATAAAATCGCTCAGGCTGCCCGTGAATATTACTACGCAAACGGCTTTATTGAAATTGAAACGCCTATGATGATGAAGTCAACTCCCGAGGGAGCGCGTGACTACCTTATTCCGTCACGTGTTCACAACGGCAAATTCTACGCTCTTCCGCAATCCCCTCAGATTTACAAGCAGCTAACTATGGTCGCAGGCTTTGACAGATATTTCCAGATTGCGAGATGTTTCCGCGATGAGGATCTGCGTGCGGACAGACAGCCTGAATTTACTCAGATAGACATTGAAATGTCCTTTGTTGACGTTGAAGATATTCTGGAAATGACAGAGGGCTTTATTAAATATCTTCTTGAAAAGGTCATGAACAGAGAAATAGCCTTCCCTCTCCCGCGTATGACATATAAAGAAGCTATGCAGCGTTACGGCACTGACAAGCCTGACACACGTTTCGGTATGGAGATTCATGATATAACTCATCTTGTTTCCGATCTTGACTTTGCCGTATTCAAAAGTGCAATTGAAGCAGGAGGAAGCGTTCAATGTATAATTGCCAAAAACGCTTCTAAATCGCTTACAAGAAAGAGTATAGACAAACTCACTGAAAAGGTAAAGGGAATCGGTGCAAAAGGTCTGGCGTTCATCCGCTGGAACGATGAAAAGCCCAACTGTTCATTTGCCAAATTTCTGCCTGACGGGAAACTTGAAGAAATACTTTCGTATCTCGCTTGTGAACAGGGCGATGTCGTACTGATTGTTGCAGACAAAAACAAAGTCACTCTTCCTGTGCTTGGCGCACTGCGTCTTACCGTTGCAAAGCAGCTTGACATTATTCCAAAGGGACAGCTTAATTTCCTTTGGATTACACAGTTCCCGTTCTTTGAATGGGACGATGAAAATAAAGTATGGGCAGCAATGCATCACCCTTTCACAATGCCTATGGATGAGTGTATACAGTATCTTGACACCAACCCCGAAAAGGTTATGGCAAAGGCGTATGACCTGGTATTAAACGGTACGGAGTTATGCTCCGGCTCAATCCGTATAACCGACTCAAAATTACAGCAGAAAATGTTTGAGTCTCTGGGGATGACGGACGAGGAAATTGAGGCTAAATTCGGCTTCCTTGTCGAAGCATACAAGTATGGCGCGGCACCTCACGG
>CAZINV010000120.1:0-3106 GCA_964540685.1 uncultured Ruminococcus sp. | reverse complement strand
AGTACTATTGAGGACGGCGTTATGACAGGTGACCTTTATATGATCTCTAAGCTTGAAAATAAGAAAAAAGTAAATTCCAGGGAATTTCTGGAAGCTATCAACGAAAGACTTTCCGCACTTATGAAGTAAAAATCCGGTATACACTTATGCAAAAGACTTCTATATCAGAATCAGTAGTGCGAAGGCTGCCAAGATATTACCGCTTCATTGCTGAACTTGAAAGAACCGGAAAAGAACGCATCTCTTCCAGAGAACTGGCACATCAGCTTGGATTGACAGCGTCGCAGATACGTCAGGATCTCAATTGCTTTGGTGAATTCGGACAGCAGGGATACGGTTATAATGTTTCCGCACTGAAACGTCAGCTCAGACTTATAATCGGACTGGAGGGAAAACGTCCTGCAATTATAGTGGGCGCAGGAAACTTAGGAAAAGTCATAGCAGCAAATATTGACTTCGAAGCTTTCGGTTTCTGTCTGCTTGGCATTTTCGACATAGACCGCAGCATATGCGGAAACGAAATCGCAGGCTTTACTGTACAGCATGTAGACGAACTGCATATGTTCTGTGAAAGGGAAAAACCTTTAGTAGCAGTGCTATGCATTCCAAAGGAAGCTGCACGGGAAACAGCAGAAGCACTTATTTCCCTTGGAATAAAAGGATTCTGGAATTTCAGCCACGGCGACCTGAACGCAGTGCATGACATCGCAAAAGTGGAAAACGTTCATTTAGGGGACAGCCTTATGAGGTTATCCTACAGAATGTCAGAGAACAAATAACAGGCAGTAACATAATTTCAAAAATATCAAATAATCCTGTTTCTATCTATTATGACGGAAACAGGATATTTTAAAGGAGTGTATATTATGCAGGATACATCGGCTATACTTGTATGTGCCGGAAATGCTTCACGTATGCAGGGACTTAACAAGATACTTCTGCCGCTTGGCAAAACAAATGTTGCAGGGTGCGCTATGCTAGCCTTTCAGAATTGTGATAGAATAGCGGAAATAATAATAGCGGCACGTCCATGCGACCATAACTCCCTCAGAGAGACAGCAGAAACTCTGGGAATAACCAAGCTCAAAACAATAACAGCAGGCGGAAACACCCGTCAGGAAAGCGTTATAAAAGGCTTGAAAGAGGTTTCAGACGAAACAAAGCTTATAGCAATTCATGACGGCGCAAGACCTCTTGTTAAACCCGAAAGCATTGAAAAAGTTATAAAGGACGCACAGGTTTTCGGCGGTGCGACTCTCGGCGTTCCTGTAAAAGACACTATTAAAATCGTAAGCGATGGCATTATTACAGATACTCCCTACAGACCAAGTCTTTATATAACTCAGACTCCGCAGGCTTTTAAGAAAAGCGTTTATTGCAAGGCTGTACAGTTTGCAATTGACCATGCGCTTGACTTTACAGACGACTGCCAGCTTGCTGAAGCAATAGGCTGTAAGGTTTATATGACTGCGGGCGATTATAAAAATATAAAAATAACTACACCCGAGGATATCGAAATTGCTGAACTTCTGCTTAAACGCAGAGATAAGGAGAATACAAAATGAATCTGCCATACAGAATAGGCCACGGATACGATGTCCACAGGCTTACTGAAAACAGAAAGCTTATTTTAGGCGGTGTGAATATTCCATATGAAAAAGGTCTGCTTGGCCACTCAGACGCTGACGTTCTGCTCCATGCAATAGCAGATGCACTTCTTGGAGCGCTTGCTCTAGGCGATATAGGCAAATATTTCCCCGATACAGATCCTGAGTATGAAGGCGCTGACAGCCTGAAATTATTGTCTCGGACAGCTGAACTTATAAATAAAAACGGATATTGCGTTGGCAATATAGATGCGACAATCCTGTGCCAGAAGCCAAAGCTCGCGCCGTATATTTTATCTATGCGTGAAAACATAGCCAAAGCTCTAAAAACGGAAATTCAAAATATAAGCGTTAAAGCTACTACAGAAGAGAAACTTGGCTTTACAGGCTCAGGCGAAGGCATTTCTGCACACTGCGTAACATTGCTTATATCAAACAACTAGACATTATCACCATACTTTCACTAAATTCACCTAAAATCCGCACATTTTATTGTTGTAATCAATTTATATTTGTGGTATAATATCAAGTATTAAAATTGAGAAAGGCAGGAGAAGCTATGAACAAAATTTCACAAAAGCCAACACAGACTTCCGACAGCAATGTCCTTGACATAGGCATTTTTGGCGATTCCATAAGCAAGGGAATTATCTTTGAAGAACAAAGTCAACGATATTGCACAGTGACCAAAGAAATACGAGGCTGGACACGTCCGGCTATCCTGCATAACTTTTCTGTAATGGGCTGTACCATACGCAAGGGCATGGAAATTATCAAAAAGCATCTTCTACAGCTAAGTGATTACAAAAATGTATTTCTGGAATTTGGCGGAAATGACTGTGATTTTAACTGGCAGGCTGTTTCTGACGATCCTGACGGTAAACATTTGCCGAATACACCACCGGAAGAATTTGAGACGCTGTATACAGATGCTATTCGTTCGATTCAAAAGCAGGGAGGAAATCCGGTTCTGCTGACCATGCCTCCTCTTGCACCGGAACGATACTTTAACTGGATATCCAAAGGTAAAAATGCTGCAAATATTCTGAAATGGCTGGGAAACGTTGATACGATTTACCGTTGGCAAGAAATGTACAACATGAAAGTGACACTCCTTGCACAGAAGCTCAGTGTACCGCTTATTGATATTAGAAGCGCATTCTTATCACAACATCATTATCGTGATTTTCTGTGTGCTGACGGAATACATCCAAATCGACGTGGACATCACTTGATATATAATACCATACGCAAACAATATTCACCTTGTATCTAATCTATGTGTATGTATGTTACAATGCAATCATGAATATTTAACAAAAGACCGCAGTATCACATAATATTGCGGCCCTTTTATGTTTGCCACATAATAAAATAAGTGTTATAATTTATGTGTAAAAATATTTTATGAAAGAAATGTTTTATGAAAAAGAAAATTACAGCAGCTTTAACTGCGATTTCTATAATTGCAGGCATTACGGCAAACTTTCCAGCATCTG
>CAZINV010000119.1:0-3159 GCA_964540685.1 uncultured Ruminococcus sp. | reverse complement strand
TCTTTACAGTGCGTTTTCAAAATGCTCTCCTCAGGATGTTATGGACTATTTTGAATCCATAGGAGTACCTCTTAAAACGGAACGCGGGAACAGAGTGTTTCCTGTAAGCGATAAATCGTCTGATATAACAGAAGCCTTAAAAAGAGCCTTAAAAAAGGCGGGTATTCCTGTTGTGCACGCAAAAGCTAAAAGACTTATAATAGAAAACGGACGCTGTATAGGCGCTGCTGCATCGGACGGAAAGATATACAGAGCAAAAAATGTTCTCATTGCAACAGGAGGCGTATCATATCCTGTAACAGGTTCTACAGGCGACGGATATGTTTTTGCAAAATCAGCGGGGCATACCGTCATAGAGCCTGAACCGTCTCTTGTTCCGCTTGAAGCAATGGAAAAATGGTGCGCCGATGCGGCAGGGCTTACCCTTAAAAATATCCGTATGAAAATATATGAAAAAGGCGGCAAGCGCTGTTACGATGAGCAGGGAGAAGCAACTCTCATGAATTACGGCATAGCGGGTCCGCTTGCTATAAGCGCAAGTGCAATACTCTGCATTCCGTTTGATGCCGACAGATATACAGCCGAGATAGATCTGAAGCCCGCTCTGTCGGAAAAGCAGCTTGACAGCAGAATACTTCGTGAAATAACAGCTGCACCAAATGCATTGATTGGTCAGATTATGAGAAAACTTCTTCCAGCCCAGCTTGTTTCTGTCATGTGCGGTTTATGCGGTCTTATCCCTGACATGAGAGTAAACGTTCTGACAAAGAAACAACGGCTTGCGATAATATCACAGATAAAGAAAATGACGCTTCACATAACAGGTACAAGACCGATAGAAGAAGCTATTATAACGCGAGGCGGCGTATCTGTAAAAGAAATAAACGCCGGAACAATGGAGTCAAAAATAATGCCGGGACTTTATTTTGCGGGAGAAGTAATAGATGCCGATGGGTATACCGGCGGATTTAATTTACAGATTGCTTTTTCAACTGCATACTGTGCAGGCGCTGCCATGGCGCAGCCGGCTGCAATAAACTAATTTTATTAAAGGAGAAACATATGAAAACTATAAGCATAGCTATTGACGGCCCTGCCGGGGCAGGTAAAAGCAGTATTGCAAGGGAAATATCCTCGGAACTTGGTTTCATCTATGTTGATACGGGCGCACTGTATCGTACCGTTGCGCTATATGTACAGATGCATGGAATTGAAAGTGATGAAATGCTTATAAAAAAGTTGGATGAAATTGATATAGAACTCAGCTTTATAGGGGGTATACAGAGAATATCTCTTTGCGGCGAAGATGTTACTGACGATATAAGAACGCCTGAAATTTCTATGGGCGCGTCAAGAGTTTCCGCTATTCCTGAGGTGAGAGACTTCTTATTCGGCTTGCAGCAGAAAATAGCCCGTGAGCATGATGTTATTATGGACGGACGCGACATCGGAACAGTTGTTTTGCCAGACGCAGATTTGAAGATATTTCTTACAGCTTCTGCTGATGAACGCGCAAGCCGCCGCTACCTGCAGCTCAAGGAAAAGGCTGATTGTCCTACATATGAGGAAATACGTGAAGACATTCTGAAACGTGACTATAATGATTCGCACCGTGCTGTAGCGCCGCTTCGCCAGGCTGAAGACGCTATTCTTATAGATACAACCGATATGGGCTTTTATGAAGTATGCGAGGAAATAATTACGCTCATAAGGGATCGTCTGGAAATAGATGATTAAAGGAGAATGCTATGAAATATCGTATTGTTGATTTTTTATATAGGTTTGCATGTGTAATAGTAAGAATAGCTCTGTTTTTTGTATACAGCATTCGATTTGAAGGACGTGAAAATATTCCTAAAAATACCACCGCAATATTTGCTTCTAATCACAGAAGCTACCTTGATCCTGTTCTGGTAGCTCTTGCACGTCCCAATCCATTCAGTTTCATAGCAAAAGAATCTCTATTCAAAAAGCCTGTATTTTCGCCTTTTATTAAGGCGCTTGGAGCAATCCCTTCTTCATGGTCAAAGGATCCTGATTATAATCTTATGGAAGCTGCTTCAAAGAAAATTCATTCCGGATATCATATGACAATTTTTCCGGAAGGTACGCGCCATACTGACGGCAAAGTCGGCAAAGGAAAAACGGGCGTATGTGTTTTGTCGGTACAGAGCGGAGTCCCTGTCGTACCGGTTGGAATTATATTTAATTCCAACAATCTGCATTTTCGCAGCAAAATATGCGTTCGGATAGGGAAACCGTTTTATCCTGAGGACTATAGTCTTACAAAAGGATCAAACCCAATGGAAATGAAGAAAATGAAAGATGACATCATGTCTTCTATCAAGTATATGGTGGAGGAAAATCCGCCCTTTGAAATAATTCATGATGAACCTAAACATAAAACAGATCGTGAAAGGAAACTTGCGGATAAAAAAAGTTCTTCTATGGAGGATTAAACCATGTTCCAAATAACTGTTGCTAAATCTGCCGGCTTTTGCTTCGGCGTAGATCGTGCAGTGAAAATGACATATGAGGCGCTTGATAAGTATCCGGCTGTTGCCACTTTAGGGCCTATTATCCACAATAATGACGTTGTCAATGATATGCTGAAACGGGGAGCAAGGATAATAAAGGATGTAAGCGGGCTTCGTGACGGCGAATGCGCTGTTATACGTTCGCACGGCGTCAGCAGAGATGTTTATGACATGCTTGAAAAAAAAGGGAATCCATACGTTGACGCAACTTGTCCGTTTGTTGCAAAAATTCATAAAATAGTTGCAAAGCATACTGCAAACGGCGATTATGTGCTGATAGCAGGGGACGCAAATCATCCCGAAGTTTCCGCAATTGTCGGGCATTGTAATGGTAATTGCACTGTATTCGAAGATTGTGAATCTCTTATAAATTTTTTGAGAACTAAATATGAAACATTAGGTAAAAGACTTGCAATTGTAGCTCAAACAACGTATAATATATTAGTATGGAAAAAGTGTATTGACGCTCTACCAAAAGATGATCCGAATATAATGGTTTATGACACGATCTGTCATGCAACTCAGGTGCGACAGTCGGATGCTGACGAACTTTCCAGGCATTCCGACTTGATGATCATTGCTGGCGGAAGGCATAGCTCCAACACAGTGAAGCTGTTCGACG
>CAZINV010000118.1:0-3161 GCA_964540685.1 uncultured Ruminococcus sp. | reverse complement strand
ATGATTCTTTCTACGACAAGAACAGAGGCAGAACAAAAGAAGCAAGACTTAAAAAATTCACCACAGTTCTTACTATTTTATTCTTTGTAGTAATTTTGTTTATGGATATTATATTGCCGCTGATTGAAAAATAAAAAACAGTCCCTGTGATGCAGCTTATCTGTTTCACTGGGATTTTTTTTAAGGAGAAAAACAATGGATGAAAAGAAAAACAGTATTCCGCAGGAAATTACGGAAAGCTATACGAAAAAGATTTTAAAAGCTTTGGAAAAGGCAGGTACTAATTGTCTGAAAAAGAAAGAGCTTGACGCAAAATGTAAAATAAATAAGGGAAATCCGCAGGCTTATAACGCCGCTCTGAAAGAACTGATACGTTTAGGCGATGTGTGCGTCAGGAAAAAAGGTCTTGCCCTTTCAAGGCTGTTCGGCTATTATCCGGCTGAGGTGGTAAGACTCAGCGGTACCTTCGGCTTTGTACGCCCCGAATTTGACTACTCTGAAGATGTATTTATTCCCGGAAAATTTCTGCTCGGCGCAATGCCCGGCGACAGGGTTCTCTATAGGGAAATTCCCTCGCGAAGCGGAAAACCCGAGGGAGAAGTTGTGGATATACTGGAAGAATCGGACAGCAGAATTACAGGCAGAATCGTATCAAATGACGGCACTCTCTTCCTGCTCCCCGATAACATGTCAAAAACTCCTATACGTATAAATTCCCGCCAGAGCGCGGATTATAAAGAGGGAGATAAGGTTTTAGCTGAAATATGCATACGCGGAAAACGTCACGCCGAACATATGGCTAAGGTTATTTTCAGCTTCGGCAGCGCGCAGACCGCTGAATCCTGCGCCAAAGCTATGACAGCTCTGCATGGAGTTACGGATGAATTTTCCTTTGAAGCGCTTGCTGAAGCTCAAAATGTTCCACGTGAAACATTATTAACGAAAAATGAACTGTCGCGCCGTCTTGATTTGCGCTCAAAGCCGGTTTTTACAATCGACAGCGCTTATTCAAAAGATCTCGATGACGCGGTTTCTATTGAAAGAACAAAAAACGGCTACAGACTGGGCGTACATATCGCAGACGTTTCGCATTATGTACGTCCCGGATCTCCCCTTGATACGGACGCTCTGAGCCGGGGCACAAGTATTTATTACGCGGACAAGGTTATTCCCATGCTGCCCGCTGAACTTTCAAACGGTATTTGTTCACTGAATCCGGATGAGGACAGATTTGCCTTTTCAGCCCTTATGGAACTGGACGCCAAAGGGGAAATTATAAGCTATGACTTCAGAAAAACCATAATCCGCTCCCGCGTAAAGGGCGTTTATAAGGAAGTCAACAGTATCTTATCAGGAGAAGCAGACGAATTTTTAAAGCTTAAATATGCTGAGGTTTCTCACATGATTCCTATAATGGACGAGCTTTGCAATGTTAGAATAAGCGAAAGAGAAAAACGCGGCGCACCTGAAATCGAAACCGCTGAAAGCGAACTTATTTTGAATGAACAGGGCGTCTGCATAGACGTAAAACCGCGTATCCGGGGAAAAAGCGAGTGTATTATTGAAGAAATGATGCTGCTTGCAAATGAAGCCGCAGCCAGGTTCGCTGCGGAAAAGAAACTGCCGTTTGTATACAGAGTGCACGAAAAGCCGTCTATGGAAAAAATAGAAAATCTGGAACAGGTACTCATACGTCTTGGCGTAAACGTACCCGATTTCTCAAATATAAAACCTGTTCATCTGGCGCAGATACTGAAAAACGCTAAGGGAACTCCTGTATATCCTGTAATAAACGTAATGGTTCTGCGCTCAATGGCAAAGGCTCAGTACAGTACGGAACCCTTGGGTCATTTCGGACTTGCTCTTAAAGATTACGCTCACTTTACCTCACCTATACGCCGTTACCCTGATCTTGCCATCCATCGCATAATGAGCTTTTATTGCGAATGTAAAAACGCGGAAAAGGTAAACAAAAAGTATAAGGCTTTCGCTGCGGAAGCCGCCAGATCCTCCAGCGACGCTGAAGTAAGAGCCATTATGCTTGAACGCGATTGCGAGGACTGCTACAAGGCGGAATATATGCAGCAGCATCTGGGAGAAAAATTTGAGGGAATAGTATCAGGCATAAGCGATTTCGGCTTTTATGTACAGCTCCCTAATTCTATTGAGGGTATGGTTCACGTGAGAACTCTCCCCGAAGACGGCGAATGGTACAATGATGACAGTATTTCGTTTAAAGAAGCTTTCGGTAACAGAGAATACCGCCTTGGCAGCAGCGTTAAGGTGCAGTGCGTGAAAACCGATGTAAACAGCGGAAACATAGACTTTGAGCTTAGCGAATAAATCAAAAAAATGTGAAATGCGTGTGTAAATATATGGAAACGCTTGCTTTTTTCTGATAAAAGCATTATAATAAAAAAAAGACGCGTAAATGATACTCTGAATAAACCGCTCATTCTTTTGCAGTCTTTTTGTAAAAACAGCTTTTGCGAGAAAGGAATAAGTCTATGAAAAAGATAAAGAAAATAATTACGGTCTTAGCAGCAGCAGCAGCTTTAACCGCAGTTCCTATATGCGGCAGTATGACAGCCTCCGCTACTTCCGTAAGCGATGTTATTGCCGCAGCTTATGCCGCCGGCTGGCCGGATTGGATGGTTCAGCAGGCTATCAATACCTATTCGGGAGGAAATTATACCTCTGAACAGTGCGATAAGGCAATTTCTATGATCTATCAGTACGATGAACAGGCTGCAAAGCAGATAGAGGAACAGTTTGGAATAAAAGCGCCCGTTGCTTCTACTACTGCTCCAGCTGACAGCAGCGGAAATACAACGGCAACAACAACCGTTACAACAGCCCGCCAGTCGGATCAGACGTTTATAAACGCTTCTCTTGAAGAAAAAAAAGAATATCTCAACTCCATGACCGACGAGGAAAAACAGGAGTTTATAAACACAATGACAGCAAGCGAACGCAACAGCGTCCTCAAACAGCTTGGCGCGTCAGATAAGGCGGAGCTTCTTGCAAACTTTATGGATGTAGGCAGGGAGTTCGGCATAAGCTTCAATATTGACGAAATTTCCGGAGATGATCTGGTAGTCAGCGCCGTTGACGAAAACGGAAAGCTTGTAAATGTCACTTCCATGAGCGTAACAGTAGAT
>CAZINV010000117.1:0-3263 GCA_964540685.1 uncultured Ruminococcus sp. | reverse complement strand
AAAGATACATTACAGCCACTTGTACTATATAAGCCTTTGTAGAGGCAACGGCTATCTCAGGTCCGGCATGAGTATATATAAGCATATCGGATTCTCTCGCAATAGAACTGCCCATTGCGTTTACAATAGCAAGAGTTTTAGCGCCTTTTTGTTTAGCAAGGAGCATAGCCGCCTTGCTGTCAGCCGTTTCTCCCGACTGAGATATAATTATAACAAGATCGCCTTCCCCTACAATAGGATCTCTGTATCTGAATTCAGAGGCAATATCAACGATAACCGGAACTCTTGCCAGCTTTTCCACAACATATTTCCCCATCATGCCCGCATGCATAGCCGTACCGCAGGCAACAATGAATATCTGCTTGAACTCTCTCAGCGTCTCATGGGTAATTCCGCATTCCTCAAGGTTCGGCAAACCGTCCTTTATCCTTGGCTTTATCGTATTTCTTATAGCCGCAGGCTGCTCGTGTATCTCTTTAAGCATAAAATGCTCATACCCATCCTTGCCGATAGATTCAACATCCCAGTCGGCTGTTTTTAATTCTTTATGAACAGGTCTGCCAAAGCTGTCGAATATTTTTACGCCGTTTTTATCAAGCACGGCTATCTCTTCATGCTCCAAAAGGTAATAGTTTTTGGTATATTCAAGAAACGCCGGAACATCGGATGCAATGAAGCTTTCATCTTCGCCAATGCCTACAATAAGCGGACTTTCCTTGCGTACAGCATATACAACGTCAGGATGATCCGCAAAGATAATGCCAAGAGCATATGAACCTTCCAGACTTCGGGCAGTTTCTATAATAGTGTTAATAGGGCTGCCGTTGTAATTGTAATCCAGCAGTCTGGCAGCAACCTCCGTATCCGTATCGCTTGCAAAGGATACTCCCTTATCGGTAAGATAATCCTTTATTTCCTTGTAATTTTCAATAATGCCGTTATGTACGATAGTGACTCTTCCGCCGCTGTGAGGGTGAGAATTTACATCAGAGGGTTCGCCATGTGTAGCCCATCTTGTATGACCGATACCGGCATTCCCTGAAGGCTTGCCTTCGGCGTTCATTTTATCCACCAGATTCTTAAGCCTTCCTTTTGATTTAGCAACCTCAATTTTCCTGTCTTTATTGAAAATCGCAATACCTGCCGAATCATATCCGCGATACTCCAGCTTTGAAAGTCCGTTTATCAGCACATCAGTGCAGTCTCGTTTGCCAACATATCCGACTATTCCGCACATAAAACGAGTCCTCCTTATCTCTTTTAACACAAAAATATTTTGAAATCTGTCATTAAAGTTATAGAAACAGCTCTTTAGACAGTGTTATATTTAATATTATAACACAATATACAAAACAATGCAAGCTTAAATAAGTGTAAAAGACGAAAATCAAGTGATGGAATTGTTTAAAGTAATTTTCATTTTAAAAAATAATTTTTCAAAAGCCCTTGTAAATTATCCTCATCCATGTTATCATAAGTAAAACAACACCGCGAAATTTTTGCTTTCAGCCTGATGCCATCAGAATATGCGGCGCTGCTTTAAATGATATTATAAAAAAGGAGAAATTTTTTCATGAAATACGGCTACTTCGACCTTCCCGGCAAGGAATATGTCATCACAAGACCGGACACTCCGGCGCCCTGGTGCAATTACCTTGGTTCTCCGGAATACGGCGCGATTATATCAAACAACGCCGGAGGATACAGTTTTGTAAAGTCAGGAGCAAACGGCAGAATCGCACGTTACCGCTTTAATTCCGATATGGCTCTCCCCGGCAGATATATCTATATCCGCGATAACGACGCCGCCGATTACTGGTCAGCTTCATGGCAGCCTGTGGGCAAGCCCCTTGATTCCTATAAGAGCACGTGCCGCCACGGCACCGCCTACACTGTAATAAGCGCGGAATATTCGAAAATTTCCTCCGATGTCACCTACTACGTACCTATCGGGAAAACACACGAGGTATGGCGTACAATCATAAAAAACAATTCCGATAAGACAAGAAATCTCTCCCTTTTCGGATTCATTGAATTTACAAATGAGGACAACTACGAACAGGATCAGGTAAATCTCCAGTATTCCCTTTTCATTTCACAGACAAAGCTCTGCGGAAACAAGATAGTTCAGACTATAAGCGAAAACAGTCTCTCAGACTGCAGATATAGATTCCTCGGCATGGCAGGAGCGGACGTTACCGCCTCCTGCGGAAATCTGAAAAACTTTATCGGTCCTTACAGAACCTATTCCAATCCGATCGCTGTTGAAAGCGGCAAGTGCGATGGCGTTATGAACTACAACTCCAACTCCTGCGGCGCGCTGCAGACTGAAATCACGCTCCGTCCCGGCGAATCGAGAGAGATAATCTTTGTTATGGGACAAAAAAACAGCGAAGAAGCTGATGAAATCCTGAAAACATATGAGGAAAAAGGCAAGGCGGACGAGGAAATTTCAGAGCTGAAAAAATACTGGAGCAAAAAGCTCGAAAATTTCTATGTTGAAACTCCCTCGGAAGAATTTAACAACATGATAAATGTGTGGAATGCTTATCAATGCTTTATTACATTTATCTGGTCAAGAGCAGCTTCGCTGATATACTGCGGTCTGAGAAACGGCTACGGCTACCGTGATACCGTTCAGGATATTCAGGGCATTATCCACCTTGACCCTGAAATGGCTGCCGAAAAGATACGCTTCATGCTGTCGGCTCAGGTAAACAATGGAGGCGGTCTGCCGCTGGTTAAATTCAACCACAACGCAGGCTATGAAAATACTCCCGATGACCCTGATTACGTCCGGGAAACAGGCCACCCTTCCTATCGTGCGGACGACGCGCTGTGGCTGTTCCCTACTATTTATAAGTATGTGGGCGAAAGCGGAAACACAGCGTTCTACGATGAGGTCATAGTATATGCAAACGGCGGAGAGGATACTGTTTACAATCATCTGAAAAATGCCATAAGCTTCTCTATGGAAAGGCTGGGCAGTCACAAAATGCCCGCCGGTCTTCACGCAGACTGGAACGACTGCCTGAGACTGGGCAAAAAAGGCGAGTCAGCATTCGTGGCATTCCAGCTGTACTACGCAATGTCCATGATGCGCGAGCTTGCGGAAAAGCGCGGCGACAGCGGGTATGCGGAATATATAGAAAAAGCGCAAAGCGAACTGGGCAGCGCCCTTGAAAAATGCTGGGACGAGGACAGGTTTATTCGCGGAATACGCGAAGACGGCGTAATTGTGGGCGCTAAAAAAGATCCGGAAG
>CAZINV010000116.1:0-3277 GCA_964540685.1 uncultured Ruminococcus sp. | reverse complement strand
GATCCCTTCTGGTACGAGGGCTGGAACGGCCATTACAATCTTGTAAAGCTGAATCTTCACAATCAGGACGTATGCAATTATCTGATTGACACTGTCGGATTCTGGATGGATGAATTTGGAATTGACGGTATTCGTTTTGACGCTGCAGACTGCGTAGACTTTGGCTTTTTTAAGAGGATAAGAAGCTTCTGCAAGGGCAGGAATCCTGAATTTTGGCTTATGGGCGAGATTATCCACGGCGATTACAACCGGTGGGCAAATCCCGAAATGCTTGACAGCGTAACAAATTACGAGTGCCGCAAGGGAATTTACTCTTCGCACAATGATAAAAACTATTGGGAAATCAACTACTCCCTTAACCGTCAGTTTGGCAATGGCGGAATATATAAAGGATTACAGCTTTACAGCTTTGTGGATAATCACGATGTAAACCGTCTTGCAAGCGAGCTTACAGACGCAAGATATAGAAAGCTTTGCTATACGCTTATGTATTGTATGCCCGGTATTCCGTCTATATATTACGGCAGTGAATACGGCATAGAAGGCAGGCATGAGAATAATTCCGATGACGGACTCAGACCGTGTCTTGAGCTGGAGCAGCTTGAATCCGCGGGAGACATGGATCTTTACCGCCATATTGTAAAGCTGGGCAGAGTTTACAAGGCTTACCCTGAGCTTAGAATCGGCAGCTTTGAAACAATTCAGGTACAGAACCGCCAGCTGCTTTTCAAGAGAGAATACGAGGGCAGAAGCGTTTATACGGCATTGAATCTGGATGACCAGAGCTTCCGGCTTAATTTCCGTCCAAACTGCGGCAGCCTTGTTGACGTGCTTTCCGGAACTCCTGTAAATATAGAAAACGGCAATGCTGTTATTGAAATGCCGCCGTTTTCCAGCATGATTTTTGCACTGGACGATATTGTAAACGGCATGCCGGAACCTGAAAAAGAGCCTGTGTGCGCAGCGGAACAGGAGTCTGTAGAAATAGGCGGCAGATATCGTCATTACAAGGGCGGCGAGTACGAGGTTCTCACCCTCGCTCAGCATACAGAGACAAATGAAGAATTGGTTGTTTATAAAAATGTTGAAAACGGTCACATCTGGGCAAGACCTAAAACAATTTTTACAGGCGATGCAAACGGTGTTAAGAGATTTACCAAAGTCTGAGATACATGGAACATAACACCGTAAACGGAGCAATACTCGATCTTGACGGCACTCTTCTCGATTCAATGAATGTCTGGCATACTATAGACGCGGAGCTGCTTGAAAAATATAATGTGCAGCCGGCTGAGAATATATCGGAAATAGTGAAGAAAATGACTATTGAAGAGTTTTCCCGTTATTTTGTAAGAGAGTTTTCTCTGAATGAAACGCCTGAATATATTGCCCGCGAGATAGAACAGATGGCAGCAGAGCAGTATATTCATATTCTGCCGCTGAAGGACGGCGCGGACGAGTTTCTTGCAGGTCTTGACGAAATGGGCATACCCTACGGCGTTGCTACAGCGACTTACCCCGGGCTTGCGAAAGCTGCTCTTGACAGGCTGGGATTGACGTCCAGGATAAAGTTTCTGCTTACAGAAGCAGAGCTTGGAACAAGCAAAACAGAACCTCTTATTTACTATGAGGGCGCAAAGAGGCTAGGGCTTGGAAAGCGTCAGATACTTGTTGCGGAGGATTCTCTGCACAGCATTTTGACAGCAAAAAAGGCGGGTTTTTTTACAGCAGGCGTTTACGACGCTGCGACGCCTCCCTGTGAATGGCAGCAGATTTGCGCAAATTCCGCAATATCAGTGAAGCGTATTTCGGATATTCTGGAACTCATAAAAGGAAGATAGATTATGAAGCTTAACTGCGAACCGCTTACAGGCGGAATATATGTTTATTCAAGCAGGGAACACAGATTCGGCACAGACGCGTTTCTTCTTGCAGGCTTTGCAGGCTGGCGCAAAAAGGATCTTGTCACTGATCTTGGCACAGGATGCGGAATAATTCCCATGATAATGCATAGAAACGAGCCGCCAAAGCACATTTGGGGCGTGGAAATACAGGAGCAAGGTATAATACAGTTTAAAATGAGTATTGAAAAAAGCGGGATAAGCTCAGACAGGATAACGCCTGTGCTTGCAGACCTGAAAGAGCTTTGGAAGGACGCTCCTATCGGCAAATGCGATTTAGTAACCTGTAATCCGCCGTATAAGGCATACATGGCAGGAATAGAGAGCAGTCTTACAGCTCAGAAAATTGCCCGCCATGAGGTGCTTTGCAATATTTATGATGTATGCTTTGCGGCGAAGAAGCTTCTTAAATTCGGAGGCAGGCTTTGTATCTGCAACAGACCTGAAAGACTTTCCGACTGCATAGACGCCATGAAGCAAAACGGCATAGAACCGAAAAGGCTCAGATTTGTCGCAAAAAATCCCGAAAGTCCGCCCTGGCTGTTTCTGCTTGAGGGAAAAAAAGGAAGCAGACCTTTTATGAAGGTAGAACCGCAGCTGCATGTGCGTACAGATGATGGAGACTGCGAAGAAATACGCAGGCTTTATGAGCCATTTCCGCGGGAGGACGGTAAAAAAAGATGAGCGGTACTCTTTATATAATAGGAACGCCTATCGGGAATCTGGAGGATATAACTTTAAGGCAGCTGAGAATGCTGGAGGAAGTTGACTTCATTGCCGCAGAGGATACAAGGGTTACGAGAAAGCTTTTAAATCACTATAATATAAAGACGCCGGCAGTGAGCTTTCACGAACACAGCGGCGAAGCCGAAGCTAAAAGGATAGCCGGAAGGATTCTTGAAGGCGAAAGCTGCGGCATAGTTACAGACGCGGGAATGCCGTGCATATCTGACCCGGGCGGTGCGCTTATAAAGCTTTGCTATGAAAGCGGCATACCTGTAACGGCAGTTCCGGGGCCAAGCGCGGTTGTAACAGCCCTTTCTCTTGCCGGTCAGGAGCCGGGACAGTTTGTGTTTGAGGGCTTTCTTCCCGTACCGAAAAAGGAGCGCACAGAGCGCCTCAGACGTATTGAGTGTGAAACCAGAACAATTATCCTGTATGAAGCGCCTCATAAGCTTGTGAGAACTCTCTCTGATTTGTCGGATATACTTGGCAGCGGCAGGAGCATATCTATTTGCAGGGAGCTTACAAAGGTACACGAGGAGGTCATTTTCACTAGTATAGGCAAGGCGCTGGAGACATATAATGAGCGTGAGCCGAGAGGAGAATACGTTCTTGTAATTGCAGGAGCGGACAAGTCTGAAGGTTCGGAAAAA
>CAZINV010000115.1:0-3289 GCA_964540685.1 uncultured Ruminococcus sp. | reverse complement strand
GCAACTTTGGCTAGAATAGAAGCAGCAGCAATACTTGCAGAACTTGCGTCTCCCTTGATAACAGTTTCAGCAGGAACCAACAGCTTCGGCATTTTGTTACCATCCACAAGAACGTATTCAGGCGCATTGCTAAGTCCCTCGACTGCACGTTTCATAGCAAGCATAGCGGCTCCTAAAATATTAAGCTCCTCAATTTCAGAAACAGATGCGCTTGCAATAGAATAAGCCTTCGCCTTTTCACATATTTCTTCAAAGAGAATTTCTCTTTTCTTTTCAGTAAGTTTTTTGCTGTCATTTATACCTTCTATGGGGCATTCAGGATTCAGTACAGCCGCAGCCGCATAAACATCACCTGCAAGGGAGCCTCGCCCCGCTTCATCAACTCCGCAGAGAACAGCGTACAGTTTTCTTTTCTCAGCGTCAAATTCATAAAGTTCGGCTGTACTTCTTTTAAAAGCCATTTTATTAGCCATCGTTAATGTCCTCCGGCGATTCCAAAGTCATTTTGCCAAGTTTTCCGCTGCGGTATTCATCTATAAGAGTAATAGCAGCTCTTTCAGTATTTACTTCACCGCCGGAAATAAGCATGCCTCTTTTTTTCCCCATTGTTTTTAGCAGTTCTGCACCGCCCATATCTGTAAAATCTGCCATTTTATATCTTGCGGCAAGAGCATCGGGATAACTTTTCGCCAGATATTCAAGAAGCATCATTGCAAGAGTTTCTATATCCACAACGTCATCATTGATAGCTCCTGTAAACGCAAGCTTCTTAGCAGTTTCCTGATCTTCAAACTTAGGCTGCAGTACACCCGGCATATCCAAAAGTTCCATACCGCTGCCGATTTTAACCCATTGCTTTGTACGTGTAACACCGGGTCTGTCCTCTGCTTTGGCACGTTTTGACTGTGCCATACGGTTTATAAATGATGATTTGCCAACATTTGGTATACCTAAAATCATAAGTCTTATAGGTATGCCTATCATACCGGCTTTTTTCCTTTTTTCAAGAAGAGGGGCAAGAAGCTGCTCTACAGTCCCTGTAAATTTTTTAACTCCTCTTCCGCTTTTACAATCCATCGAAACAGCTTCGATTCCCTGCTTTTTAAAATATGAGATCCACTTATCTGTCATCTTAGAGTCAGCCATATCTGATTTATTGAGAATAAAAAGTCTCGGCTTATTGCCAATTATACTATTCATATCAGTATTCCTGCTGCTCATAGGAATACGTGCGTCAAGTATTTCAACAACGGCATCCACCAGCGGTAAATTTGCGCATATCATACGGCGCGTCTTGGTCATATGACCTGGAAACCATTGTATATTACTTATTGTCAGCTCAGACATCACATGTTTCCTCCTACATAGGGAAAGTTTAATTATAAATACTGCCAAAATCTGATAACGGAGCAAAGCGGAACAGAGCTTTTCCGAGAATTTGATCCTCAGATACAAAACCAACTGAAGGCGCACGGCTATCGGTAGAATTTTGGCGGTTGTCACCCATCACAAAAATATATCCTTCCGGAATACGAACGGGATAAGAAAATGAACCGTAGTTTGTAGTTGTAAGGTTATTTATATATTCTTCATCTTGTACTTCACCGTTTATAATAACCTCTCCTGTAGTAAAATTAATATCAAGCTCATCTCCGCCAATAGCAATTATACGCTTAATGAGTCTTTTATCTTCTGCAATACCGCTTCCAGCTTTCAAATTTCCATTGGCATCATATGTCCATGAAACACTGTTGTCAATTACGACTATATCGCCTCTCTCCGGTGTATAAAACAAGCCGGACATAAACAATCTGTCTTGATCATGAAGTGTTGATTCCATAGAGCGTCCATCAACAGTAACCGGACGCGCCACATATGCAAAGAACAGTATAACAGCAAAAACGGATATAAATACCGCTTCCAGTATGTCCAAGAAATCGCCTAAAGGCGAACCTTTCTTATTAATTTCATTTGATTGTACCACATTATTTAATTTTTCCATAGCGTCCTCTTTTCTGCCGTACTCTGCAAAAATATTTTGACAATATAATAAAAAAAGGACATAATGTCCCCTTTTTACACTCGATGCCAGGTAAACCGGAAGCGCGTAAATCCAATGCGCCTCCGCCTGACCTCTCGCAATCAGCGAATCTGTTCCTTAACTTTTGCAGCCTTACCTACACGGTCACGCAGATAATACAGCTTAGCTCTGCGAACTTTACCCTTGCGGATAACGTCAACCTTCTCTACAACTGGAGAGTGGAGAGGGAATACACGCTCTACACCGCAGCCGTGAGAAAGGCGGCGAACTGTGAAAGTTTCGCTGATACCACCGTGCTTCTTAGCGATAACTGTACCCTCAAACATCTGGATACGGCTCTTATCGCCTTCTTTGATACGTACGTGAACCTTTACTGTGTCGCCTACGCAGATAACCGGTGCTTCCTGCTTCATGCTTGACTCGCTGATCATTTTTAATGCATCCATTTTTCTTTCCTCCTGATTTTCAGACCTTCATTCACGTACAGGCGGTCAATTTCCTGCATGCAGCCATGACTTGCGGCTGTCCGTCAGCGGATTGTCTGATTTAATGTCGTTTTATGGCATTACACTCACTCATCCAAATTCAGACAAGCGGATTTTAAATGCTCTATTATAATAACACATATCAAAAAAAAATGCAAGTGTTTTTTTAAAAAAATTCCGTTTTTTCCGTACAGAGCAGCTTTTTTCGGCAATATTTCGGAAAATCAAAAAAAGCGCCCTCCTTTTTTCCAAATTCATCTATCAAAAGCGAAGGATTTACATTAACTGTACTGCCTGTCGGAAGTCTCAAATTTATTATAAGCGCGTCAGTATTAACTTTTTCAGAAAGACATTCTGTAAATTCCTTAAGATTCATCTCGCGAAGCCCGCGCTTTGTCTTTTTCATAACAACAATTTTATCCTGTGAAATAAATTCGTTCCAAAGAATAGAAAGACTGACTGGATCGCTGCACCCAAGAATGACTTCATATTCAGCATAAGCTATCTGACTTATTTTATGCTCAGGAGCATAGCAGCTGCTTATATATATTCCCTCCGGTAAAACAGCCTGCATACGCGATTTCAATTCTTCAAAGGGCAGTTCTTCGACAAGTCCAAGTTCAGCAATCTCGCATTCGCTTTCAAATCCCAGCGACAGTGCAGTCGCAAAAGCAATCTGCATATGAGGATGAAAGCCCTCTGAGTATGCCACAGGAAGCTCTGCACGTCTTATGCATCTCTGAAAGCAGCGCATAAGATCCAG
>CAZINV010000114.1:0-3292 GCA_964540685.1 uncultured Ruminococcus sp. | reverse complement strand
TACCTGTGACGTGGGCATTCATTACAAGAGCGATTTTGCCGGTTACTGTATCTATGGCATCCACAATATAATCGTACTCTGAAAAGTCAAATTGCTCTGCCGTTTCCGGCGTATAAAATGTCTTATAGGTGCGCACCTTAGCGTCAGGATTGATCTCACAAATGCGCTCGGCTGCCACATCAACTTTATATTTACCTACCGTTTTTCGTGTTGCGTAAATCTGGCGGTTTATGTTTGTCAGGCATACCTTGTCATCATCAATGAGGTCAACGGCGCCGATTCCCGAACGAACCAGCGCCTCAACAGTATATCCTCCAACTCCTCCGATACCGAATACGGCAACGCGTGAGGCAGCCAGTCTTTCCATTGCCTCTTTTCCGAACAGGAGTTCGGTTCTTGAAAATTGATTCAGCATGGCGTGTTACTCTCCTAAATCCACTACAGCGTTTTATTCATACTTCCGGTTTGGTATCCTGCAAGATCGAGCGTCACGTATGTAAAACCTAACTGCATGAAATATTCGTTCAGTTCGGAAGCAATCTTTGTTTCTATTATTTTGGAAAATTCAGAGGGGTCAACTTCAATACGGGCTATTTTACCGTGAATACGGACGCGGACCTGATGAAATCCCAAATCTAAAAGCCGTTGCTCCGCTTTATCCACCATGCCGAGTTTTTCTTCACTTATGGTTTCGCCATATACAAATCTTGAAGAAAGGCAGGCAAAGGACTGCTTGTTCCATGTAGAAAGTCCGAGCCTTTTAGACAGTTCACGAATCTCTGCTTTGCAGAGTTCCGCTTCACGCAAAGGACTTTTTATATCGAGTTCTTTGACGGCTATAAGTCCGGGACGGTAGTCATCGTTATCATCCATGTTAGAACCCTCTGCAACGGCAGACAGTCCATACTCCTTTGCAATATCCAGGATTTTTTCAAACAGCTCGTGTTTGCAGAGATAACAGCGGTTCTTTGGATTCTGCCGGAATCCGTCTATATCAAGTTCTTCTGATTTGCAAACGATATGCCGTATGCCATTCTGTTCGCAGAATTGCTTAGCCTCCCGTAGTTCCCGTTCCGGAAAAGAACAGGAGGATGCAGTCACGGCAATCACCTTGTCGCCAAGCACATCGTGTGCGACACGCAAGAGAAAAGTGGAATCAACGCCGCTTGAAAATGCAACGGCAACGCTGCCGAGAGAACGCAAATATTCCTGTAGCTTTGCATTTTTTTCTTCTATACTTTTCACAACAAGCCTCTAATCAGTAACAGTTTTTTCCGTGATCTACTGCTTTTTATAAAGCCCAGCTTTGTAATTCGACAATGTTATCTTCACAATCTGCTGCGCAAACAAAAGGTGCTTTTCTTTCGTTATCTAAACATGTGTTTTCATCTCGACACATCTTCAACCGTGCAGATATCTTGCGTGATACTCCGCGTTGATTTCGGAAATTTCCTTTTTTCCGTCGATGTAGTCCTGATACATTTTGTAAGGATCGCCTCCACCGAGGCAGCAAGAGGAACATTTTTCGCAGCCGCCGCCACCGCAGTCAAGCGAGCGGCGGATAATTTCTTCTCGCTCTTCGCGAGTTGTATCTTTAATTAACAGCTTCATATCCATAAACCTTTCATTTAAATAATCCGACCTTTTCCAAGGCCTGACGCAAATCCACGATAATATACTTGGCGCCCTCAATACCTACGCTGAACCGGAAGAAGCCATTGCGAAATTCTTTCGGATAAAGATATTGCCCGCTCGTCGCTTTCTCCGAGAAAAACAATCAGGCTTGCGTAATGTCCCAATGATACCGCATAGGTAATGACCTTGAGATGCGAAACAAACCGGCTGTTGATATCGTGATCGGCTTGCAGCCCAAAGGACAGAACGCCGTCAAAGTCAGGCAACATCTATCCCAAACAGATAGCGGCTTGATATCAGAAGCTTTTCAGTACGCCCGAAACCGTTAAGCCAATTGTTTAGGAACATCATTGCTGCACAGGAGGTGCCGCTTTTTCCGGGAGAACCCCCATAACCGTAGCCATCCAAACAATACAGCATAATGTTACAGATAATTTCAGGCGGAATTTCCTCTCGTTCAAACAGAAAGCTTACCGCATTTATCAGGGAAGTAGGACCGCAGTCATATTCTGTTAATTGATAATGCAATGGATTATTCATATGCAGCTACTCATTTGATAAGATAGAATTCTTCTTTTTCTAACTTAAAAACAGGATGATTCGCCGGAACAGCACCGATTGACTTAAAAAGCAATCACAAAAAACCTATGGATTTAATATGAAATAGTATATATCTTTTTGCTTTCTATGTCAAGCAGAGATAGGTAAATACTATACGGCAGGAGTATGCGCAAACATGACCGGCGCTATCCGGAGATGTCCAAGCCGGGAGAGAAGGTACAGATTGACGTCAATGAAGTGCCGTACTGCTGTCTGAAAGGCGCGGCGAAGCGGGATAGAAAGCATCTGTATCCAATGAACCGAGATCGATGAATGTACCCGAATCCGCTTTGTGTACGGCTTTGAGGAGCATACGCCGGAGAACTCAGTGAAGAATGGTACAGCAGGAGTTCCAGTTTCCCATTCAGACAGATAACGGGACAGAGTTCACCTACAAGAATATCAGCGAAACGGAGCAGCGTCCGTTTGAAATCACCTTGCAAGGAGTTGGGATCGAGCATATCCTAGTTCAGCCCAGGATCCCATGGCATAATGGCAAAGTGGAGCGCAGTCACAGAACCGACCAGCGGTATTTTTATGAGTGGGAGAAATATTTCAATGTGGTGGAACACAACAAGAAGATTGCGGAGCATTTGGAGTGGAGCAACAATTTTTCAAAGACATCTATTTACACCGCAGAATTCAAAAAAGAAGAAAAATGTTTTTTTCCCTTGACAAGTAAGCGAAATATTACTATAATATTCAAGCATCGGGGTGTAGCGCAGATGGTAGCGCGCATGGTTCGGGACCATGAGGCCGCGGGTTCAAGTCCCGCCACTCCGACCATGCGGAGTGTTCTTATAGCGTTTGAAAAGCTGTAAGGACACTCGTTTTTTTGTTCATGAAGCCAGTGCAGAAGGGAGCATAGTTAACTATGATTCCCTTCTTTGTGTTGACGGATACATCCGGGGTGGGCAGCTTTCTGGCGCGGGTATATTTGCGGACGGTGGCGATAAACATATCAGTTGACATGGATTTATGGCTCTGCTTCTCCAGTTCTGTCCGCAGTACCTTGATTTTTTCGCTGAACGCTTTTTGCTCGTCCTCATACCGCCTG
>CAZINV010000113.1:0-3304 GCA_964540685.1 uncultured Ruminococcus sp. | reverse complement strand
TGACAATATGGCTGTTGATACTGAAAAAGCCTACACCAAGACGGAAATCAACCGCCTGCCAAAGGGGGAACTTGTGTCGCTTGCTACAGATAAAGGTATTGAGAACGCTTCGGAACTTAGCGGGAACGAACTTAAGGCAAAACTTATAAGCATTTTAGGGCTGTAAAGGACGGTGAGGACATATGGGCGTTGATTTGGAGCAGGAGTTGATAGACGATCTCACAGCGGAGCTTTCGGTTGCAGATGAAACATTCAACGCCGATATGCTTACACCAAAGATTAAGGCTGCAATTCGCGAGGTCAAGAGAGCAAGGAAATATCCAAGCACCTATTCCGATGGCATGATTGAGGAAGATTTATACAACTATTATTCAAACATACGGAATATTGCACTATATGACTATAATGCCATTGGCGCGGAATTTCAGACTTCCAACTCGGAGCCTAATTCGACAAGGAACTATCAGGACAGAAATTCCTTGTTTAATGGGATTGTTCCCATATGTGTGGTCGTATAGATCTTTTTTCGCAAGGTTACGAAAATGATCTTTGCTGAGAAGATTGGCGCAACCGTTTTTGACAACGGCAATTTCACGGTTGTAAAAATAATTTGCACATAAGGAGCGATAGAAGTGACATTAAATGAGTTATTAGTAAGTGGGGGGAGTATCCTCTTAATCCTAACGATTGTGCAAATTGCACCAATAACAATAAACCCTTGGTCAAAACTTGCGAGGGGCATTGGGAGTGCGCTTAACGCCGACGTGCTGGAAAGACTAGAGGAGACAAAAGCAGATACAGCAAGGTATAGGGTGATACGGTTTGACGATGAGATTCGACACAAGCAGAAACATACGGAGGAGCATTTTAATCAAATTCTGGATGATATAGACAAATACGAAAAGCACTGCGGCGGTCATCCGGATTATAAGAACTCAAAAGCAGAATCAGCCATCCGCAATGTCAAGCAGACCTACGAGAGATGTAGGGAAGAAAATTCTTTTCTAGTATAAGGGGGCATAACTTTGAAGAAGAAAATAAAAACAACATTTCTGTTTTTATTTTGCTGTCTTGCCACTGCCTGCGTCGGTCATACGGGCAACACAAAAGATACCGAAGATGCGGAAGAGCCAGAGCCGCTTGTGATAGAGGCGCAGGATTTTAAAGATACAGAAGAGTTTCGGGATGCAGTTGACGCAGCTTTAAACGAGAAGTTGTCTGGTGACGTGACTGTGACGGTATATGCCGATGGCGTAGAAGCCTTCTGCTACTACGGAACCGCCGAAGTGGTGGATGACGGAGGGCTACACCTGATAATTAACGCAAGCGGGAGGACGGATGAAGGTGACTGGTTTTAGGAGGCGGTACTGTGGCAAGAAGAAGGAGGCGAAAAGCCAAGCGGACGCGGTCTGTCAGGGATTTTTTAGCCAAGATAGGCACGCTCAATATCGTTCTGGTTCTGGTGGGTGCATTTTTTCTTTGGTTTAACTGGCAAATGTTAAATATCTACAGAGAGTGCATGAGTATCCCAGAGACATACGCCTGCGCCGTCATAACGGCAACCATCGGGGAGTGTGGGATCTGCGGTTGGATAAAGACAAATAAAGACAGGCGGCAAGACAGGGAATGGCAAAAAGAAGATAAAGAAGAAACAGAAAGGTTGACAGAAAGCGAGGCTGAAAAAAATGAGTGATATTATCTTTGAGGTTTTGAAGCTTTTGTTTATGGTGGCGGGCTTGGTAATTTGCCGATATGTAGTCCCATTTATCCGGGAGAAGATCGGCACAGAGAAATTGATAGTCATTGAAACATGGGTGGAAGCTGCGGTATTAAAAGCCCAGCAGGTGTTGTACGCGGAATCAGGAGAGGATAAGAAAGCATATGTAACGGAATTTGTGCAAGAAATCCTATCCGCAAAAGACATCGCCATATCGGAAGAGCAACTCGATGTACTAATAGAATCTGCGGTTAAGCAGATGAAGATGGAAGAGAATGTGGGGAAGTAGCGCAGAAAGGAGCGGCGTATGATCAGCAATAGCGGAAGTGATTCGCGTGGCAAGTATTCTGGGGATACGGCTGGCGACCAGACAGGAAAGGAATGGTACATCCGGTCATGGTACAACCGCCCATGGAATTGCATACTGCGCTACCCAGATGAAACAGCGAGGAAAAAGATTGCGGAATTATCTATCAAAGCGGCAAACAACAACAAGATCGGCTATGACCAGAACGAGCGAGACACGTATTGGACACAGCTTCAGAAGGCTGGCTATGATCCATCCAAGATTACGGTTGCTTGCGAGGCTGATTGCTCTGCCGGGGTATGCGCAAACGTAAAGGCTGTAGGACACCTGCTGGGGATTGCGTCGTTGCAGAACCTATCGGCAACATATACGGGAAATATGCGCAGCGGATTCAAGGCAGCCGGATTCCAAGTATTGACGGACAGTAAATACCTGACATCAGAAAACTACCTGGTGGCAGGGGATGTCCTTTTAAATGATCAGTGTCATACGGCTGTGGAGGTTGGTTCGGGGACGCTTGCATCACTTGGAACATCGGTATCCGGAACATCCAGCACGACATCCAGCACAGCGTCTAGTGCGGCATCTGGAACTATCCGAGTAGATGGTTATTGGGGAAAAGATACCACAACGAAAGCGCAGGCGGTATTTAAAAAGTTAGGCTACTCTGTAACTATAGATGGAATTGTTAGCAATCAGGATATCAAGTACAAGCCGAAGAACCCGGGCCTGGAAGCTACGTCCTGGGACTGGCAGCTGAACCCATCCGGAGGGAGCCAACTTATCCGAGCAATCCAAAGCTGGTGCGGTGGGATTGCAATTACCGGGATGATTGATGATGCGACTATCAAAGCTATGCAGAAGAAGTTTGGCACGACGCAGGATGGCTATGTATCATCGCCGTCTGATATGGTAAAGGCATTTCAGAAATGGCTGAATAGTCAGTGATGATCGGAGGCTTGGCATAGTTAAAAAGGCGGTGATCTAAATTCGCGCACTTAACAAAAACAAGAAAAAGTTGTGGTACGGAATCTACCACTCACAAGAGCCGATCTATCAGACGAATGAAAACGGAGAAATTCAGTACATGGCGATTGACGGTGAAAAAGTTCCTATTGAAATCGGCATGAAGCCGTCAGGGTATTCCGTAACGGAATTTAGAGCGAACATAGCAACTTCCGGTGGCGAGGCAGAAGCGGTTGAGTTCGGGATAGACCAATCGGCCTATTCCGCAAAAATACTGTGCCAAAAGTCCTATATTCCGATTGATGAAACTTCGC
>CAZINV010000112.1:0-3326 GCA_964540685.1 uncultured Ruminococcus sp. | reverse complement strand
AGCACACAAAGTAAAAAATAGTGAGCTTTGGCGGTTTAGAGTATGGGCGCCAAGAGCAAAGAGCATTTCTGTAATCGGTGACTTCAATAACTGGGAGCGCGCTGAAAATCCCATGGAAAAGATTTCTGAAACGGTATGGGAAATCACAATTGAAGGATTAAAGCAGTTTGACGCATACAAATACAGCATTGAAACAGAGGACGGGCGTATTCTTGATAAAGCTGACCCTTATGCTCAGCATTTTGAACGGCGTCCCGGTACGGCTTCAAAGCTATATGAGAGCAGCTATAAGTGGAATGACGCAGAATGGATGAAGGCAAGAGCCGAACGTTCGCCATACAGCAGCCCTATGAATGTGTATGAAGCACATTTAGGTTCATGGAAACACAGCAAAGATGAGAAGTTCCCAAGCTATGTCAGCTTTGCAGGCAAGATAATACCGTATCTTAAAAAAATGTCATATACCCACATCGAGCTTATGCCGCTTACGGAATATCCGTATGACGGTTCGTGGGGATATCAGGTCACAGGATATTATGCGCCCACGTCACGGCACGGCACGCCTGACGATTTCCGTAAGATGATAGATATGTTTCACGAAGCAGGTATCGGAGTTATTCTTGACTGGGTACCGGCACATTTTCCAAAGGATGCGCCCGGTCTTTGCGAATTTGACGGCTCATATTGTTATGAGTATGCAGATCCGCTGAAAATGGAGCATAAGGCATGGGGAACAAGAGTTTTTGACTATGGCAAAAATGAGGTTTGTTCTTTCCTTATCTCAAGCGCATGCAGCTGGCTTGGAGATTATCATGTTGACGGTATCCGGGTTGACGCTGTGGCTTCGATGCTTTATCTTGATTATGACCGTCCGGACGGTCAGTGGAGAGCCAATCAATATGGCGGTCATGAAAACATAGAAGCAGTTGAATTTTTGCGCCATCTCAATGAAGCGGCATTTGAGCGCTATCCCGGCGTACTTATGATAGCCGAGGAATCGACAGCGTGGCCGTTGGTTACAAAGCCGACTGATATCGGCGGGCTGGGCTTCAATTTCAAATGGAACATGGGATGGATGAACGATATGCTTCAGTATGTCTCTCTCGATCCGATTTACCGTGCGTTTAATCATGATAAGCTGACATTTTCTTTCTTCTACTGCTTCTCCGAAAATTATATTCTGCCTATTTCACACGATGAAATAGTTTATGGAAAATGCTCGATGATAAATAAAATGTCATCGCCTCTTTGGGAAGAGAAGTTTGCCACATACCGCGCTTTCCTTGCGTATATGATGGCGCATCCCGGCAAAAAGCTGCTCTTTATGGGACAGGAATTTGCGCAAAAGAATGAGTGGAATTATCAGACGGAGCTTGACTGGGATCTGCTTAACAATATAGATCATCAGCGCATGGAGAAGTTTACAGAAGCGCTTAATAAATTCTATCTTGAAAATTCTCCTTTGTGGGAAATAGACTTCTCATGGGAAGGCTTTAGCTGGATTTCTCATGATGATTATCTGCAGAGCGTTATAGCGTTCAGAAGAATAGACACGAAAGGAAATGAAATTATCGCGGTATGCAATTTCTGTCCGGTACAGAGAAACGACTACCGTATCGGAATACCTTTTGAGGGCAAATATGAACTTGTTTTGAATAGTGATGCGCCGGAATTTGGAGGAAGCGGAGTTTCCGAAAAGGAATTTGTCACCATTCCTGAGGAAATGCACGGGTTTGAACAATGCATTTCTATGACTCTGGCACCGCTTTCAGTTGTTTATCTGAAATTGAAAGCAGGATCGAAAAAACGTACTGCTTCTGCAAAAAAGCATACGTCTGCCGCTAAAGGCACTGCTGATTCAAAGGCAAAGAAAAAGCATCAATAAAGGCTTTTAAACGGATTCTTAAATAAACTTAGGCAGACACCGCACAATTCCCGCTTTCAGCCGGAGATGCATTAGAATTATGCGGCGCTGCCTTAATATACAAAATACTAATTTTGTCAGGAGGAATATTATGAAAACAAAAAAGAAGTGCGTAGCAATGCTTCTGGCAGGAGGTCAGGGCAGCAGACTTTATGCGCTTACTCAGAAAGTTGCAAAGCCTGCAATTCCATATGGCGGCAAGAATCGTTTTATTGACTTTCCGCTTTCTAACTGCATAAACTCTGGAATTGATACTATAGGAGTGCTGACTCAGTATCAGCCTTTGGTACTGAACGATTACATAGGGAACGGACAGCCATGGGATCTGGATAAAATGAACGGCGGCGTACATGTTCTCCCGCCTTATCAGACAGCGGCAGGCGCTTCATGGTACGAGGGCACCGCAAATGCCATATATCAGAATATGCCGTTTATTGAGCGTTATGACCCTGAATATGTAATTGTTCTGGGCGGCGACCATATCTACAAAATGGACTATTCAAAAATGATAGATTTCCATGTTGCAAATAATGCTGACAGTACTATTGCGGTTATAGACGTTCCGCAATCCGAGGCTTCAAGATTCGGCATTATGGTTTGCGACGACGAGCGCAGAGTAATTGATTTTAAAGAAAAGCCGAAGGAACCCATATCAACACTTGCTTCTATGGGTATTTATGTCTTTACATGGGAAAAGCTGAAAAAATATCTTATCGAAAATGAGAATGCAAATACAGGCTCCAAGGACTTCGGAAAAGATATTATTCCTGCAATGCTGAACGACGGCGAGCGCCTTTTTGCTTATGAATTTGAGGGCTATTGGAGAGATGTAGGTACTTTGGACAGCCTCTGGGAAGCCAATATGGATCTGCTCAGCCCCAACGTTCCGCTTGATCTCTATGATCCTTCATGGAAAATTTATTCACGTCATGAGAATATGCCTCCGCAGTACATAGGCTCAAATGCTCATGTTGAAAATTCTATGATTACAGAAGGCAGCGTTGTAGACGGCACAGTTGATTTCTCTGTAATTTCCGCAGGCGTTACTATTGAAGAGGGCGCAGTTGTTAAGTACAGCATAATTATGCCCGGAACTGTTATAAAATCCGGAGCAGTCGTTGAATATGCAATTATCGGCGAGGACAGCGTTATTGAATCAGACGCTAAAATAGGAATGAGCCCTGAATGCGTTGAAAACAGAGATGATTGGGGCATCGCCGTTGTAGGTCATAACATTACGGTTTCCGGCAAGAAGCCGGTACTTCCAAAGGAAATTATTTCTAAAAATATATAAGGCGGTGAATAAAATGGGAATGAATAATAATGTTTTAGGTTTGATTTTCGCAAGTATCAATGACTCAACAGTTATTGACCTGACGAAGCAGCGTACAATGGGCTCTAT
>CAZINV010000111.1:0-3344 GCA_964540685.1 uncultured Ruminococcus sp. | reverse complement strand
TTCCTCATCCGCTTCTGCAGCAACGCAGCCCATACAGCATGCAGCACGAATAAGCGCACCTGTCTTTCCCGCACACATATCACGAAGATTTTCTATATCAACATCCATGCGCTTCTCATTTTCCATATCTATTGTCTGCCCGCCTATCATACCCTTGTATCCGGAAGCATCAGAAAGAATCTTTATCAGCCTTACTCTCTTATCAGAGCTTAAATTCTCATCATTGGCTATAACAGAAAATGCATGAATAGAAAGCGCGTCTCCTGCCAAAATAGCAGTTGCCTCGTCAAATTCTTTATGGCAGGATTTTCTGCCTCGGCGATAATCATCATTATCCATAGCAGGCAGATCATCATGAATAAGCGAAAAGGTATGAATCATTTCAATAGCCGCCGCTGCCGAAAGGGCATCTTCAGGCGCACCGCCAAGCATACGGCAAAATTCCATCACCAAAACAGGACGTATACGTTTGCCTCCTGCTTCCAAAGAATAGCGCATAGCATCTATGGCTCTCTTCTGACGCTTAATATTGTCTTCATATGGAATATAAATTTTCAGTGCATTTTCGACAATATCTATATCTCTTATCATCTGCTCCTTATGTACGTCCTTCATATTATCCGCTCCTCATTTTCTTTATGCTCCTGTATTTTCAGCTTAGCATTTTTCAGCTGACTGTCACATTCCGCCGAAAGATTGATTCCCTTCTGATAAAGCTCCACGGATTCTTCAAGAGTGAGAGTATTTTCTTCAAGCTTTTTTGATATCTCAGAAAGCGCTCTAAGATTTTCTTCAAATGTCATCTGTATCATCCTTTCCTACTAGTACCTTTACATGAAGCTGACCGCTGGCAAGCTTTATATCCAGTTCGTCTCCTGCTTCTGCTTCTCCGGCACTGCGCAATATAGTATCATCCTTATAAACGAGAGCATATCCTCTTTGCAATATTTTTAAAGGGCTAAGCGTGTCAAGGCGAACAAGTTCTTTTTGCAGTAAAATTTCACATTGCTGTAATTTAGCTTTCATAAGATTTGCGAGCTTTTCAGAGAATGAATCAAGTTTACTCTGAGCTATAGTATATCTGCTTTCAGGAGATAGGGAATACAGACGTTCCGTCAATCGCTGCAAACGTATTTTGAACTGTTCAAAATTATTAGAAAATGCCTTTTCAAGAATTACTGTTTCCCTTTGAAGGCGGTCTTTTAATTCATCTATGGATGGGACGGCAAGCTCCGCCGCTGCCGATGGGGTTGGCGCTCTAAGATCAGCAGCGCCATCTGTAAGAGAAATATCTGTTTCATGTCCTACAGCAGATATTACGGGAACAGACGAATTATAGACAGCCATAACAACGCGTTCCGTATTAAACGCACTAAGATCCTCCGCAGATCCTCCGCCGCGTCCTACAATAAGAACATCGCAGCCGTATCGTGACGCTTGTTCAATAGACTTTGCTAAAGATTCCGGCGCCGCTTCTCCTTGAACTTGTGCAGGGAAAATATGAAGTTCACATAGCGGATAGCGCCTTGATATGATATTTATCACATCTTGAAGTGCAGCTCCCGTTCCTGAGGTGACAACTCCGACTTTGTCCGGATATGCTGGTATCGAGCGCTTGCCTGCAGGATCAAATACACCCATTTCTGAGAGCTTTTTCCTGAGCTTTTCCAATTCCAGCTGCTGCTGGCCTATTCCATCCTCCTGCATATCGGTAACATAAAGCTGAAAGCTGCCGTCACGCTCATAAAGAGATGCCGATGCTGCAGCTATAATGTGCATACCATCTTTTGGTCTGAATTTTATTCTATCCGCATATGAGCGAAACATTACAGCTTTTACTGCACATTCGGAATCTTTTAGTGTAAAATAGCAATGCCCTGTCCTCGTATGGCAAGTAAAATTTGATATTTCTCCGCGAACAAGTATACTTTGTACAGCTTTATCCTCTTTTAGTTTGAATGCAATATATCTGTTAATCTGTGAAACGGTCAGTATCGCCAAGCTGTATTCCTCCATTCATAATTGCCGCATAAACGGCTGTACCAGCCGCATTGTCGCATGAAAACTCAGGTTCGGCAAAAAATGCTCCAAATTCTGCTTCAAGAGAACTTCTTATTATTTTGTCCGACATCACTCCTCCTGCATATATTACAGGAATATCTCCTTTTTTACTAAGTGCTTCTCTTGTCATAGCTGCAATAGTTCCTTCTATAGCTTTAATGCAATACATAGCTGTATCAGCAGGCGGCGTGCCATCGGAAATAAGTTTTCCGCACTGGTTTTCAAGTCCGGAAAGGCAGCAATTTCCAGCTTTTATAACAGGATTTATTTTCCATCTGCGCGTGCTTCCTGCAGCAAGCTTTTCAAGTTCTTTACCGCAAGGAAATTTAAGCCCCAGCATAAGTCCGACTCTGTCGACAGCCTGTCCTGCTTTTAAATCAAGAGATGTTCCAAGCTCTGTTATTTTTATAAGATTATTTTTGCACGGCTCACAATACAGGCAATCTGTAGTGCCTCCGCTTACATGAAACGCTATAAATGGTTTTTCTATAAGCGAAAGCTTTTTTGCAGAATATAATGCCGCAATAATATGTCCTGTCTGATGTGACGTTTCATATATTTTAACCCCTGTAACCGCTGCTATTCCTTTAGCCATGGTTTGTCCGCATAAAAAGCACGGCATATACGAGCCTTCTTTATTTTTTGGCTTAACAGATACACCTATGGCTGAAAGAGATGAAAGCTTTTTCGGCAAAAGTTTCTCCATTACTTCGGGCAGCTGCTTTATATGATGAAAAACGGCATCGCTCTGTCTTAGTCCCGCTTCACCTTCCCTTACCGGGAGAAGCTTCTTTTCTTGCCTGATAGAACCGCTTTCAGCGTCAAACACAGAACAAGAGACCGTATAGTTACTGGTATCCAGTCCAAGATATTCAGCCATTTCTGTTTTGCTGCTCCTCAGTACGATTTTCACGAGCATATGCGCCAAGCACACCATTTATAAACGCAGTGTCTTCCTGATAAGTATATTCTCCTGCAAGGGTTATCGCCTCAGAAATAGCCGCGTTGTCCGGCATTGTATCATCGTATATTATCTCAAAAAGAGCAAGTCTTAAAATAGTAAGATTAAGCCTGGGCAATCTCGCTATGCTGCGCTTCGTGCTGTATTTTGCAATAATCATATCAAGAGCATCTTTATGTAAAAGAACTCCTTCCACCATTTCACGCACAGAATCTGTTACAACAAGCCCCTGAACTTCTTCTGCCAACTGATACATTTCTTCCAGTGTATCATCCTCACGGAATGAAATTTCAAATAAAATGAGAAATGCGCATTCACGGAC
>CAZINV010000110.1:0-3475 GCA_964540685.1 uncultured Ruminococcus sp. | reverse complement strand
ATGACTGTTCTTGCTGTTGACCCGGACTGTTCGCCTGAAATAACAGGTATGCTGGCAACTTCTATCGCCATTTCGATTTCTGATATTCCGTGGAACGGACCTATTGCAGGAATCAGCGTTGGTCTTTGCAATGGCGAACTTGTGCTGAACCCGACGCTTGAACAGAGAGCCTGCAATGATCTCCAGCTTACCGTTGCAGGTACTATGGAAAAAATTGTTATGATAGAAGCAGGCGCTAATGAAGTTCCGGATGATCTTATGCTTGAAGCTATCATGACAGGTCATGAGGAAATAAAAAAGATGGTTGCATTTATTAATGAAATACGTGATGCAATCGGCAAGCCTAAGTTTGAATTTCAGTCCATGGAAGTTGACCATGATTTGTTTGACGCTATAGAAGCCGGCTTTGCGGAACAGGTAAAATATGCTCTTGATACTGATGATAAGAATGAAAGGGACGCAAGACTCCAGCCTATAGCTGATGCCATCCATGAAAAGTTTGACGATGCATATCCGGAACAAGCGGCAATGATTGACGAATGTCTTTATAAACTGCAAAAGAAAATAGTAAGGAACTGGCTCTATGAGGGCAAACGAGTTGACGGAAGAGCTATTGATGAGATACGTCCGCTTGCTGCCGAGGCAGGTCTGCTGCCAAGAGTTCACGGTTCAGGTCTGTTTACAAGAGGTCAGACACAAGTTTTGTCTATTGCTACTCTTGGACCTTTAAGCGAATCACAAAAGCTCGATGGTCTTGATGAAGAAACATCAAAGCATTATATGCACCAGTACAATTTCCCGTCCTATTCTGTAGGAGAAACAAAGCCCGGCAGAGGACCCGGCAGACGTGAAATAGGTCACGGAGCGCTGGCTGAAAGAGCGCTTGTACCGGTTCTGCCGTCTATAGAAGAATTTCCATATGCAATACGTGTTGTTTCAGAGGTTCTTTCTTCTAATGGCTCAACTTCTCAAGGTTCAATATGCGGTTCCACACTGGCTCTTATGGACGCAGGAGTTCCATTGAAAGCGCCTGTTGCAGGTATTTCCTGCGGACTTATCACAAAGCCGGACAGCGATGAATTTATGACAATGGTTGATATTCAGGGACTGGAAGATTTTTACGGCGATATGGACTTTAAGGTTGGCGGTACGCATAAAGGCATTACGGCAATTCAGGTTGATATAAAGGTTGACGGTTTGACGCCTGCGATTATAAAGGAAGCTTTTGAAAAGACAAGAAAAGCCCGTCTGTATATTCTTGATGAAATTATTCTCAAAGCTATTCCCGAGCCAAGAGAAACAGTAAACGAATATGCTCCAAAGATGTTTCAGACAAAGATTCCGGTAGATAAAATACGCGAGGTTATTGGTCAGGGAGGCAAGGTTATCCAGAAGATTTCTGCTGAATGCGATGTTAAAATTGATATAAATGAAGACGGAAGCGTATTTATCAGCGGTCAAAATATGGAAAACTGTCAGAAAGCGCTTCAAATAGTTCATACAATTGCTCTTGACCCCGAGATTGGCGCAATTTACCGGGGCAAGGTAGTATCCATTAAGCAGTTTGGTGCATTTGTTGAGATTGCGCCGGGCAAAGACGGTTTGGTTCATGTTTCCAAGCTGGACAAGAACCGCGTTGAAAACGTTGAAGATGTTGTTTCCGTTGGCGATGAGATTATCGTTAAGGTAATGGATATAAAAGATGGCAAAATCAGTTTGTCGCGTAAAGACGCACTTATTGAGCTTGAACAGCGCAAGTCGGGAAAAAAATAATCTAACATAATACAGTAAAACAGCTGCTGCATGAAAAAGTGCGGCAGCTGTTATTTTTTTACTTTTTTACTTTCTGAGGCTCAGAAGTTCTTTTGGTGTGAATATATATTTTCTATCGCAAAAATTGCAGTCTACTGTAATTGGCTTTCCTTCATGCGCCATGGATTCCAGTTCCTGATTTCCGAGACTGCTTAGAATCTGTGCAGTTCTTTCACGGCTGCAGCTGCACCTGTAGAAAACCTCATTTTCATCAAGTATATTCGGCTCAAGCCCTTCAAGAAGCTTTAACGCAATATCTTCCGCTTTCATTCCGTTCGTCATCATTTTTGTAACAGGCGGAATAGTCTGTAAATTTTTCTCGATTATATCTATAACCGAATCCTCTGCAAAGGGAAGCACGTGTATTAAATATCCTCCTGCAGCATTAACCGTAAGGTCTGGATTTATCAATACGCCTAAGCCGCATACAGTAGGCGTTTGCTCACTGTCAGCGTAATATCTTGCAATATCCTCTGCGATTTCTCCTGATACAAGAGGGCATACTCCGACATATGGCTCTTTAAGTCCCAGATCTTTTACTACAGAAAGAGTGCCGTCGTTTCCTATAGCTCCTCCTACGTCAAGCTTGCCTTTTTCATTAAGCGGTATTTCTACTATCGGGTTCTCAGCGTAGCCTTTAACATTGCCGCTGCTGTCTGCAACTGCCATAAGCATTCCGGAAGGACCTCCGCCTTTGACACGTATCGTTATGGTATCCTCATCGCCTTTAAGCCCATAGCCCATCATGCTTGCTGCAATGGAAAGTCTGCCCAAACCCGCCGTGATTACTGCCGATGATTTGTGAATGCGTTCAATTTCAGATACAATATCTGTTGCGTCTACTGCACATGAAACAACTGACGCGTCTTTAGCAATAGCTCTTTTTAGTATACCCATTTGCTGGTTTACCTCCTGTTTCTGCGTACAACAAATACCATTCGCTGGCTCGTATCGCTAAGAGGCTCTTCTGTATCCGCATTGTAGCAGCCTATTATCTCAAACCCAATTTCTTCAAGCGCTTTGTGTATATCTGACGGATTGTACGCATGTTCTGTTATTTCCTCGCAGCTTCTTGTATATTTTCCATCTGTTCCAAGTTCAAAGAAATCAAGACGTATATTTATCGTATTGTCCTGCGCCTCAAAGGTGTTTTCCCAGATGCAGTATACGGTGTCTGTATCATATATATATATCTGATTTCCTAAAATTTCACGATGCTTATAAGGCGTATTCATATCAAATATGAAAACTCCTCCGGTATTAAGATTGTCATAAACTTTTTGAAACACAACTTTTACATCTTCAAAGCTGTCAAGATGATTCAAACTGTCAAGAGTACATATTACAGCGTCAGCAGCTCCGTAAAGCTCCAGTTCCCGCATATCCTGACATATATACTGAATGGGCAGACCGCTTTCAAGCTTCTTATCCATGGCACGGCTTAGCATTCCATATGAATAATCTGCACCTATAACATCATAGGAAAGCCTGCACATTTCCTCAGACATACTGCCTGTACCGCAGGCAAGGTCAAGGAGAACATCACCGCTGCTTTTTTTGTATTTCTGAATAAGACTGTGAAAATATTCCGCACGGCTTTTATAATCGACATTTTCCGTCAGACCGTCATAATACTGTGAAAAAATTTCATAACCTGTATCCA
>CAZINV010000109.1:0-3491 GCA_964540685.1 uncultured Ruminococcus sp. | reverse complement strand
GAATATGGTGTGTTCCTATGTATTCAAATCCTGACGGCGTTGTTTACAGTGATGAAGTAGTAAAACGTTTTGCAGCGCTGAAGCCAAAGGCATCGGATTTTCGTATTTTCTGGGATAACGCTTACTGTGTGCATCATCTGACAGATAATCCTCCGGTTCAGGCTAATTTGCTTGAAGAAGCTAAGAAAGCAGGAAATGAGGACATTTGCTATATGTTTGCATCTACATCGAAGATTACTTTTCCCGGAAGCGGAGTTGCCATTCTTGCTGCAAGCAAAAATAATATAGCAAGTCTCAAAAAAGCAATGGGCTTTTCTACTATTGGTTATGATAAGCTCAATCAGATGAGACATCTCAAATTCTTTGACGGAAAATTTGAAAATCTTACAGAACATATGAAGAAGCATAAGGAGCTTATTGCGCCTAAGTTTGCTATTGTAGAGAATACTCTTGAACGCGGGCTGAAAGAACTGGGCATTGCCGAATGGTCTGACCCAAAGGGAGGATACTTTATCTCATTTAATCAGACAGGCTGTGCAAAGAGAATTGTAACGCTTTGTAAAGAAGCAGGAGTAGTATTGACAGGCGCTGGCGCTTCATTCCCGTATGGTAAAGATCCGAAAGATGAAAATATCAGAATTTCCCCTACTTTCCCTACGGAGGAAGAACTGCAAAAAGCTATGGATGTATTTGTATGCAGCGCAAAGATTGCTGCAGCGGAAAAACTAATAGGCTGATGAAAAAAGGCTTTCCGAGTGTCATAAGACATATCAGAAAGCCTTTTGTATTAAATTGCGTTTTTCTTTTGAATGTGGAGATATTCTACTAAATAGTTGAAAAATCCTTCAACAGATGCCTTGTCAGCCACGCTATTGCATGAAAGCTGTATTACAATATCTCTCCGGCAGTCTGGCTCTTTAATGGGGAGCAAAAGCACTCCGTTCATTTCGATTTTTCCCCAAGTGTAATGAGGCCAGAATCCTATGCCAAGACCGGCGGCTATAAGGTTTTGCACGGTGTCAGTACTATCGCTTTCAAATACTATTTTAGGTGTGAAGCCTGCCTGCATACATAATCTGCTGCAGATATCTTTTAAATCTTTTGAGCCTGCAAGACTTATAAATTGCTCATCTTTAAGATCCTGCAATTTTATTTCATCTATGTTTTGGAATCTCTCTATGTCCGGTACAGCTATAAAGATAGGCTCTGTGAAGACCATAAATTTGTCATCGCTTTTCAAAGGCGGAATAAATCTTTCTGTGGTAGATACAGTTATATCAGCGGTTGTGCTTTCGGTGCTCTGTATAACCTGAAAGCATATATCATCGTTTTCCTGCTGGTAATGGATCAGTGCGTCTGTTACAACGGTTGATGCCGCTAAAACATTTACACGCAGCGTTTTTTTTCTGACGTTCGCCAATTCTTGAAGCTGTTCGGGGATTTCATAAATTTCTTTAAGCAGCGGGGCAAGTCTTCTTTTTAGATATTCTCCGTATTCTGTAAGAGCGATATTTCTACCGTTTTTGCAGAGAAGTTTGACGCCAAACTCTTTTTCAAGACGTCTTATGCCCTGAGAAAGCGCAGGCTGTGCTACGTGAAGAAGTTCTGCTGTTCTTGTTACATGAAGATTCTTTGCGACCTCATAAAAATAGCGTAACTGTAAAAGTTCCATATTAATACCTCCGATTAATAAAATAAAGTTATTAGTTGTATACTATAAATGTATTAGACGTGAATGTTTTTTTGTGATATAATAGCAGCGTAAGGTAAAGGAAACCGAGTAACCTAAAGGAGAGATTTATTATGAGTACGATGCTTGAAGCAATTATGATGGTTTATTGTCGAAATCGTCATTTAAACGCTGTAGGAAGCAGTACCTCAAAGGGAACGCAGCTTTTGGGTACGCTTATTTTTTTATTATTGCATCCCGAGGACATGCTTTTATGCACAATCCGCATGACACGCATTTATCATAATCAATCACTGCATGCAGATCCTTTATTTCAATTGCTCCAAATTTGCATGCAGTTACGCATTTACCGCATGCAATGCAGGAATTTTTGCACGCTTTTACTGCTATAGCGCCTGTATCCTTTGAAGAGCACAGCACATCTACCTTATTCTTTGCATATCGCAGTTCTATAAGACCATTAGGACAGACGGAAACGCACTTGCCGCATGATATACATTCTTCTGTACATATAGCGGCAATACCGTTTTTGATAGTTATGCAGCCATTTGGACAGACCGCTGCGCAGTCTCCCAGACCTAAGCAGCCGTGCATGCAAGAACCCGTACCGCCGTAAAAGCGTTTAGCAGACGCGCAGGTTTGTATGCCGTCAAAGTTAAATGCAGGTTCTGTTGCGTTACAATCTCCTTTGCAGTGGAGAACAGGAATTTTTTTCGCTGAAGCGGAAACCTCGGTTCCCATGATATTTCCTATAGCAGACGCGGCCGTTTCACCGCCCGGATTGCATAGATTCATAGGTACGCCTTTTGTAACAATAGCATCTGCATAATCGGCACAGCCGGCATAGCCGCAGCCTCCGCAGTTTGCACCGGGCAGACTTTCCGTTATCTGTTCTGTACGGGGATCTGTTTTTACAGCGAATACTTTTGATAATACAGTCAGCAAAATTCCGAATACAACGCCCATTATTATAAATATAACAATAGGATAAACATAGCTTTCCATATGTATACCTCCTTACTGTCCCAATCCGCCGAAGCCCAAAAAGCTCATTGAAACGATTGCAGCTGCAACAAGAGCGGCGGGAATTCCGCGGAACATTGCAGGAGTTTCGCTTTCTGAATTGTCAACCCGTGAGCGCACGCCTGAGAATATGACCATTGCAAGTGCAAAGCCTATTCCTGAGAATGCAGCGTTTATCATAGATTGCAGGAATGTGTAGTTTTCATCTATGTTCATAATGGTAACGCCCAGGACAGCGCAGTTTGTTGTAATAAGAGGAAGATATACGCCGAGAGTTTTATAAAGCGGCGGCATGATCTTCTTTATAACTATTTCAAGGAGCTGTACAAATACAGCAATTACCAAAATAAATGCAACTGTACGGAGATAGCTCAGAGACAGCGGTTCCAGAAGAAAATGGTACAGCGGATATGTAACCAGAGATGCGCATATCATAACAAAAATAACGGCTGCTCCCATGCCTATGCTTGAGTCTATCTTTTTTGATACGCCCAGAAACGGGCAGCAGCCATAGAATTTTGACAGTACAAAATTGTTTGTAAGGACTGCCGCAATAATGATTCCTATAATAGTATTCATGACTCTGCCTCCTCATATTTTGCGTTGCATGCGGATGCGCTGGGGCAGCCTGCACAGCCAAGCTTCTTTGGCGGCTTGCGGTTTGAAAGCTTTGCTACAACTGCAATTAGTATGCCCAGTACGAAAAATCCTCCTGCCGGCATAACAAAAAGCGACATTGTATGACCTGTCATGCCGGGAATGGTAATGCCAAGCCATG
>CAZINV010000108.1:0-3538 GCA_964540685.1 uncultured Ruminococcus sp. | reverse complement strand
TTCTTGAAGATATGGAGCGTCTTTATTGTATTCAGGGCTTCTTACACGAGCTATTGTCTGGCATTTTCCTGCCTTCTTTGCAACGAGGCAGCAAAGAAGGTTAAGCTCATCTGATCCGGTAACGGCAATCATAAGATCAGTATGTTCAATTCCGGCTTCAAGTTGAATATTGTGTGTTGCACCGTTTCCGACAATTCCCATAACATCGTATTTACGTGATGTTTCATTGACTTTTTTTTCATCAATATCAATAACGGTAATGTCATCACCCTCATCAGAAAGCTGATCTACAAGAGCTTGTCCTACTTTACCGCAGCCTACTATCATAATATTCAAAGCAGCTAACCGCCTTTCAAATTTTACAGATATTGTTTTTTTATTGTACCACGTTTATTTGTAAATTTCAACCGCTTACATGATTTTTTTTGGATTTTGTTATTTGCATAATAATTCCATAAAATTTATTTATTTATTTAGTTATTATATAAAGGACATAATATTAAGTATAGAAAGATATTCTATATCTCTGCTTTAGTAAAGCAAGTGCTTTTACAGATTTATTAAAAATCAAAAGAATTATGAGAAAATACTGGAAAAGTTCATTAAATCATGATATACTTTTTAAAGCAGAGTTTGCGACAGGTTGTATGATCTTTCAGGTCGTTAGTTTCTCTGGATTTCAGAGATGTATTAAAATTATATGCAGCACGCTGCCTAAGAGTCGCGGGCATCTGCACTTAGGTTATATGATAAACGCATAAGGATTTTTTTATATATAAGGAGGTTAATATATGAGAAAAGTACAATTTACCGAAACTGTTCTTCGTGATGCTAACCAGTCTCTTATGGCAACTCGTCTTCCATATAAAGAATATGAGGAAATTCTGTCTGTAATGGATACAGCTGGTTATTATTCCGTAGAATGCTGGGGTGGAGCTACCTTTGATTCCTGCCTTCGTTATCTTGACGAAGATCCATGGGAAAGGCTTCGCAATCTTAGAAAAAATCTGCCGAACAGTAAGCTTCAGATGTTGCTGCGCGGTCAGAATCTTCTTGGATACAAACATTACCATGATGATGTGGTGGAAAAATTTATTGAGCTTTCTATAAAAAACGGTATTGACATTATCCGCATTTTTGACGCGCTCAATGACTTTAGGAATCTGGAAACTGCTCTTGAAGCTACCATGAAATACGCTACGAAAAATACTGTGGCATCCGGCTGTATTTCCTATACTCAAAGCCCTGTTCATACAGTAGATAAGTACGTTAAGATGTGCAAAGAGCTTAAATCCATGGGATTTCAGACTATATGCCTTAAAGATATGGCAGGTACGATGACACCTTATGAGGCAGAACATCTCATCAAGGGAATAAAAGATGCAGTAGGAGATATTCCTCTTATTCTTCATACTCACAGTACAACAGGTATGGCGTATATGACGCTTATGAAGGCTATCGAATGTGGAATAGATGTAATTGATACAGCTGTTTCCTGTTTCTCCGGAGGGACCTCTCAGCCGTCAACTGAGACTATGTTCTATATGCTTCAGCAATATGGCATTGAAACGGGACTTAATGAAAGTGTTATAAATGAAGTCAATGAATATTTTAAGCCCATTAAGCAGAAATATATCGACAACGGTATGATAAATCCAAAAAGTCTTGCAACAGATGCACAAGCACTTGTTTATAAAGTTCCGGGAGGTATGCTTTCAAATATGATTGCAAATCTTACTGATATGAAGGCTATGGATAAATTTGAAGCTTCTCTTGAAGAAATTCCAAAAGTCCGTGCCGATCTTGGCTATCCGCCTTTGGTAACGCCTCTCTCCCAGATGGTCGGCAATCAAGCTGTAACAAATGTATTGGTTGGTCAAAGATATAAGCAGATTTCCAAGGAAGTCAAAAATTATATCAAAGGAGAATACGGTGTTGCACCTGCGCCGATAAATAAAGAGCTTCAGCTGAAGGTTCTTGGCGAAAATGCGGAGCCGGTTGACTGCCGTGCGGAAGACAAAAAGCGTACAGGCGAAGAAATGAAAGATGCAGCTGCTGCACTTGGCAGTCTTGCACGTTCAGAAGAGGATCTGATGAGTTATATATGTTATCCGGATCAGACTGTAAAGTATCTTGAAAAGCGTAAAGCGGCAGAAGAAAATGAAGCTGTATATACTATTGAGGAAATGTAAGGAGGGAAGTATATGATTAAGATATTTCCCATATTAAAAATGGGTCTTGGCGAGGCGGCAATAACGGCAATATTCGGTTATGCAGTAGTATTTGCCGGATTGCTTATTCTAATGATCCTGCTGTATTTAATGGCTGCTATATTTAAAGCAAAGGATAAGAAATCCGAAAAAAATAAACCTGTTGCTGTGGCAAAAGCTCCTGTGAAAACAGTGAATGCTCCTGTTGCACCGGGTTCTGCTGGGCATGTAAAGCTTTTTGATGTTCCGGATAAGGAAGCGGCAATGGTGATGGCTGTAGTTGCTTATAAGATGCAGAAGCCTTTAAATGAGCTTCATTTCATTTCAATCAAGGAGGTAAAGAACGATGAAGTATAAAGTTACACTTAACGGCAAAACATACGAAGTTGAAGTAGAAGCAGGGAAAGCTATTCTGCTTGACGAGTATGAAGCACTTGCGCCTGCACCAGCCGATGTACAAGCTGCTCCTTCAATGACTGCAGCTGCTATTCCGAATGCTGCACCTGCGGCATCTGTATCATTAGCAGCAGGGGAAACAGTTGAATCGCCTATGCCGGGAAATATTCTTAGCGTGAATGTAAATCAGGGAGATAAGGTCAAGGAAGGTCAGGTTCTGGCTATCCTTGAAGCCATGAAGATGGAAAATGAAATTCCTGCGCCTAAAGACGGTACTATTGTACAAATTGTAACATCAAAGGGCGCTGTTGTAGAGACAGGTTCGCCGCTGTTTGTAATTGCATAAGGAGGGGTCAGCAATGAATATAATGGATACCCTTCAGACTTTGCTAAATGATTCCGGCTTTGCCGGGTTCTTTATGGACGGCGGTTGGAAGAATATTGTTATGATTGCAATATCGTGTGTTCTTTTGTATCTGGGTATTGTAAAGAAATTTGAGCCGCTTCTCCTGGTAGGAATTGCATTTGGCTGTCTGCTTGTTAATATTTCAAATTTCTATGTAGACGGTGCAAGTTCGGCAAATGCTTTGTATCATCCGGAACTTTGGAATGCTTTCCTTGATGAATCAAGTGAGTATTATCATAGCTACGGTCATATTATGTCGCAGGGCGGACTTTTGGATATTCTGTATATTGGCGTTAAAACGGGGTTGTATCCGTCATTGATTTTCCTTGGAGTTGGTGCAATGACAGATTTTGGTCCTCTTCTTGCAAATCCGAAAAGCTTGCTCCTTGGCGCTGCAGCACAGTTAGGCGTGTTCCTTGCATTTTTCGGTGCAATATGCCTTGGCTTCAGCGGTTCAGAGGCTGCGTCAATTGGTATTATCGGCGGTGCAGACGGTCCTACAGCTATCTTCCTTACAAGCAAGCTT
>CAZINV010000107.1:0-3559 GCA_964540685.1 uncultured Ruminococcus sp. | reverse complement strand
TCAATAAATATTTCACTTTGTAATCCGATATAGATGCCAGACTTGTCTCCATTATTATTTTTCTCGCCGCGTAATGGTTCATGTATAGCCACATAGACCATGTGCCTAAATATTTAAAGCATTTGGTTCTGAAAAGAGCTGATACATAGCTTTTTTCACTATAAATTATTGCAAGCAGTACAGGAAAAAGCATTGCTGTCGGAAAAAGAACCGAAGCTTCAAGCGTTTTGCTGAACCACACTGTAATAAAGAAAAGCGTCAGTAATATTTCAGCCGCCGTAAGATACCTTCTCCGCCTTACTTCACACATATGGCATTTTATAAAATCCGCAAGCATGTACGCCAAAATGCCAAAGGATATTCCGCATACAGCTCTGAGGAATCCGCATGTAAACACGAATACAAAAGAATTTTGATCAAAAAAAGGATCGCTGCTGTTATAAAAAAATGCGAAAAGCGACATTGCAAGAAGCGGAGAAAGAATATAAAAGAAAAAATCCGGTTTCTTTTTCATAATATAGTACATAGGCAGCGCTGCAATGAACGAAGCCGATAGATACCATGTTACGCTGTTAATACCCACGTCCCTTATTCCGCACATCTGCAATGTGAGAATCTCAGGTATCGATTTTGCCGCAAGCTTAACAAAAGAACTTAAAGCGCCCGTGAATTTGTTGTTATAAAGTATAAGAATATAGTAAATTATAAAATCAATTGTAAAAGTAATGTAGTACAGCGGGGCGATAGATTTGATTTTTCCAATAACATATAGAAAGCTATGTTTACCGCAATTGTCATCATCATGCGCTTTTTCTTCAGCTTTAAAATAATGAGCCGCCATAAAAAGTCCTGATATTACAAAAAAGAAATGAACTGAAAACCATCCGAATTTATTTGATACATCTCTTATAACGCTGCCGGCAGGTGCAAATATCCTTGCATGATATAAAAAAATACATACAGATAAAAAGAACTTTACCGCGTCTATCTGATAATTTCTGCCTTTACATATAATGTCCGCCTCATAGGTTTTATGAAATCCATCCATTTCATTATTACTCCATACAACAAATCATCACATATATTATATTATAAGCCAAAATTATGATTATTCTATATTTATATAATTAATTTTTTTAAACTTAATCTTTTATTTCTTCACAATACTCAATATAGTCCTCTCGCGTAAGCACACCTTCCGAATTATATACCTTTATAAGGCTCTCTGAATCCACAAATTCATTGTCCTCGTCTTCCAGATAAGGAGCATACCACAATCCAAAATACGACCACACGCTTCCGTCGCGGAATGCTTTGTTTATATCCGGAAGAGAACCGCATTCGCTAAGTGATATAATCTTGCCCTCAGCCATGTTCTGAATAGCATAATAGGACTCGTATCCGCTGCCCATTTCCTCGCCGTCAGTAAGATAAATATCCGCCGACGCTATATCGTAACGGCTGCTGTCAGGAAGATATGCCTCGTCTACGCCGCTCCATACCCACAATAAATTGTCAAGATTATGATACTCCGTCATGCGCTCGTAAAGAAGATTCCAAAGCCATAAATAAGCATCGCTGCCCTCGCTGTCCCACCAGTATATATTATCGCCTGCCTGGTGCAAAGGTCTCCACAGCACAGGCACTCCCGCGTCCCTCAGTTCTTTAAGTCCTTCGGAAACGCTGTCTATATCTTCGATAAGCTTTACACATTCCTTTGAAATTTTGCCGGCTTTCTGAAGCTCTGCAAGTTCCTCAGGAGTAAGACAGGCTACATCCTCATATGTTACCGCGTTTGAAAGACAAAATTCCTCACTGGCTTCAAGCGTTCCCTCTTCGCCAATAGGCGCAAACCAATGCCACATAAGACCTGTGATTCCGCCGCTGCTGCTCCATTGTACCGCCGCTTCCACAGTATCGTCAAATTCCTCTCCTCCGCCATTCAGACTGTAGAGGTACATATCCGCAAAGCGTATAAGCGGATACTTCCCTGTAGTTGTTACTATGCGCTCAATTTCCTTGTTGCTGCTGTCGGAAACATACTGGCCTGTGATTATGGCTTTTCCGTAATTATCTGAAATAAATCCCAGAAGCTTTTTAGCATCTTCAGACGCGTTTTCATTTACAGGCTCAGCTGAAACATATGTATTCGGAGTAAGAGATGTATCCCGTATTTCAAGGCAGTCTATAAGCATCTTTCCCTCATTTTGCTGAATGGTAACAGTATTCGCGCCCGCTTCCATATATATGCCCGGAATAGTGACGCTTACAAATTTTTCATTGCCGTCGACTGCTATGTCTTCTGCTTTTTCGCCATTTACAAGAACGCTGAAATCCGCTCCGTAATCAGAACATACAACAATTGAAATATCGTAACGCTGCGGTGACGGAACTTCCGCGCTGAATGCAAACTCATTCCCGAGTTCCCCGTCAAGTCCGCTTACATAGCCTGTCCCTGTATAATCCGTCTTTTCATTCAGCGTTTCAAATATCTCTGTAAGTTCTTCGTCCTCCGCCTGATATATAAGCTCGGTTTCTTCGCTTATTTCTTCGGGCAGTTCAAGAGGCAGCTGCGTAAATTCAGGGCCTGTAAACTCTGCGGCAGAGGCAGTGACGGTTGTCTGCGTCATTTCAGTCACAGTTGTCAAAGCGGTTGAAGAAACAGCCGCCTGCCCGCCAATATACCCAGCCGTTTGATTTATTTTATTACATCCTGCCATGCAAAAAAGCAATGCCGCTGTAATAAGAATTATACCATACTTTTTAGATGCCATATGATTTCACTCCTGAGATTATGTCTTTAAAAGGTAAGTCTCTCCAGGCTCTGTCATAAATGAAATAACACTGCCGTCCGTTTTGGCGGAAACCGTTCCGCTCTTACTGCTTACACTTACGGTTTCTCCGCAGCGCACTGCGCACATTCCGCCGTTTTTGGATATTATTTCAGCGCTTTTCAGCTTACCGTCCTGCCATATCATACTAACCTCAAAGCCTCCTATCGCACAAAGTCCGCTTATGCTGCCGTTTATCCACGGTTCGGGAAGAGCCGGCAGAAAATGTATCTCTCCGTTTTGACTTTGCATCAGACATGCCGCTACCGCCGCAGTGCCGCCAAAGTTGCCGTCTATCTGGAAAGGCGGATGAGAATCGAGCATATTTGGATTGGTAGAGCTTGCAAGAAGCTGGCGCATATTTTCATAAGCCATACCTCCGTCTCCAAGCCTTGCCCACATATTCATTATCCAGGCTCTGCTCCAGCCCGTATGATCGCCTCCATGAATAAGACGTCTTACAAGAGTGGCTCTTGCGGCCTTTGCAAGTCCCGGGGTTTTAACAGGTGAAATAAGATTCGCCGGATGAAGCGCAAAGAGATGCGAAATGTGTCTATGTCCGACCTCAACCTCGTCATAATCAACAGCCCACTCCTGTATCTGCCCGTATTTGCCCACCTTTAAAGGCGGGAGCTTTGTAAGCATATTCTCAAGCTTCTTTGCAAATTCCTCATCTCTGCCGAGTATCCTGCTGCTCTCTATAACATCCGTAAAAAGAACCATTATTA
>CAZINV010000106.1:0-3560 GCA_964540685.1 uncultured Ruminococcus sp. | reverse complement strand
GTACAGAAATACAGATGGAAATGTGGAGCTTTGTGTATAGCTCCTGTCAGACCGTGAAATATACATAAGAGTAAAGGATAAGGGCTGCGGAATTGAGGACGTAGAAAAGGCGATGGAGCCTTTGTTTACAACCGCTTCAAATGAAGAAAGAGCAGGGCTTGGCTTTGCTGTAATGCAGAGCTTTATGGACAGTGTCCATGTGCGCAGCAAAGAGGGCTTTGGCACTACGGTTATAATGCGTAAAAAATTAAGGGGAACTTCATGCAGGACAAGCTGAAAGCCGATATGCCCCGTGCAGAGGAGCATTTAGGACTTGTGCATCACTGCGCCAATCGCTTTCGCGGACGCGGTATCGAATATGAAGAGCTGTATTCAGCCGGATGCTTAGGACTTATGAAAGCTGTAAAAGGCTTCGATCCGGAAAGGGGCGTACAGTTTTCGACCTACGCAGTACCGGTTATACTGGGAGAGCTTAAGAGGCTTTTCCGTGACGGCGGAGCTATAAAAGTCAGCCGCCGGATGAGGGAGTGCGCTGTGGTTTTAAGAAGGCTTCAGGAGACATACATAATGGATTATGGGCAGGAGCCGACGCTGTCCAAACTCAGTGAGCTTGCAGGGATCAGTGAAGAAGATGCCGCACAGGCGCTATGTGTGACACAAGCACCTATATCACTGACAGTAAGCGATGACGGAGATGATTCACAGCTTGAAATACCTGTTCCAGCGCCGGACAAGGCGATTGGCGATCTTATAGCCCTCAGACAGACTATGGCGCTGCTTTCATCAGACGATCAGAAGCTTTTGAAGCTTCGATATTTTCAGAATCTCACTCAGACAAAAACAGCTGAGATTCTTGGTATGACTCAGGTTCAGGTCTCTCGTCGTGAGAAGAAGATTCTTACGCAGATGAAAGAAAATCTGCTTGAGTAAATTCTTTATATTATTTTATGATTTTCGATAAAAAACGAGCTGTCCCGATCTCCTTGGAACAGCTCGTTTTATATAATACCGCTTAAATTTTATTTGAAATAATCTACGCCGCTTTGGAAAATTCTCTGGTCTTTTTTACCGGGAACGTTTCTGTAAAGATTCTTGCCGATACGTTCGCTGTGACCCATTTTGCCGAGTATTCTTCCATCAGGAGAGGTAATACCTTCGATGGCAGCCATAGAGGTGTTTGGATTGAAGTGAATATCCATAGAGGGATTGCCATTCATATCAACGTATTGAGCAGCAATCTGACCATTTGCGGCAAGCTGATCAATAAGCGCCTTAGGAGCTACAAATCTGCCCTCGCCATGGGAAATAGCAACTGTGTGTATGTCGCCGGTCTTGCAGCCATAGAGCCACGGCGATTTATTTGAAGCAATTCTTGTATTTACAAGCATTGACTGATGCCTTGCAATTGTGTTGAATGTAAGTGTGGGAGAACTGCTTTCCATATCTGTAATTTCACCGTATGGAACAAGTCCCAGCTTAATAAGCGCCTGGAAGCCGTTGCAGATACCGAGCATAAGACCGTCGCGATTATTGAGCAGGTTGTAAACAGCGTCCTTGATTTTAGGATTGCGGAAGAACGCTGTAATGAACTTACCGCTTCCGTCAGGTTCGTCTCCGCCACTGAAGCCGCCCGGTATCATGATTATCTGAGAATTTTTTATAAGCATTGCAAAGGCGGATACAGATTCTTCAATAGCGGCCGCAGAGAGATTTTTTATAACGAATATCTCCGCCCTCGCACCGGCACGTTCAAATATTCTTGCCGTATCATATTCGCAGTTAGTTCCCGGAAATACAGGGATAAGCACACGGGGACGCGCTTCTTTAATGCCTGCTGTAAGTGTTTCGGTACGAGTGTATGAATATGTTTGCGGAATTTCCTCAGTAGTCTTTATGCGGCATGGAAATACAGGCTCAAGCTTCTTTTCCCATACGTTTATAAGCTCTTCAAGCTCCAGAGTATAGTCGGGAGCTGCAATAGTTTGCGCAGAGGTTGTTGTGCCGATAATTTTTTCACCTTGCTGTGCATCACCTGTAAGTTCAACGATAAATGCGCCTGCACACGGCTGGAACAATTCTTCTGCGGAAAGCTTTTTAGCAAAGCTGAAGCCGATTTTATTTCCGAATGCCATCTTAGCGATGCCTTCTGCAACGCCGCCAAAATCTACAGCCCATACAGCCGCTGCTCTGCCGTCTGCGATTATCTTTTCGAGCTTGTCAAAGCATTCTCTTACACTGTCAAATACAGGCAGCCCGTTTTTATCATACTGAGGGCGAATCTGTATAACTGTGCTTCCCGCCTTTTTAAATTCCGTAGAAACAACCTTATCCGCGTTTGCAGTAGAAACGGCAAATGAAACCAGTGTAGGCGGTACGTCAATATTCTCAAACGTACCGGACATTGAGTCTTTGCCTCCAATAGAGCCGCAAGACAGTTCAAGCTGTGCTTTGAATGCGCCCAGAAGCGCAGCCATAGGCTTACCCCAGCGAGACGGCGTATTCTGAGTCCTTTCAAAATATTCCTGGAATGTTAGCCAGCAGTGATGCCAGCTTCCGCCAGCTGCTACCACCTTTGCGATAGATGAAATAACAGCGCACATTGCGCCATGATACGGGCTGCTTTCGCTTATAAGAGGATTGAATCCCCAGCCCATGAGAGAGCAGGTGTTTGTTTCTCCTCTGAGAATCGGAATTTTAGCAGCCATAGCTTGTGATGGCGAAAGCTGATATGCGCCGCCAAATGGCATTAGGACAGTACCGGCACCGATTGTTGAGTCAAATTTTTCTACAAGTCCCTTCTGAGAGCATACATTCAGATTGGACATAAGTTCTCTCCAGCTTTCAGCACAGTCTGCCATAGCGTTTACAGAAGTGCTCTTAGGAGCTTCTATAACAACATCGGTATATTTAGGAGCGCCGTTTGAATTTAGAAATTCACGGGACAGGTCAACGATTATATTTCCGTTCCACTTCATGGTAAGCCTTGGGTCGGCTTTTACAGTTGCAACTATAGTCGCTTCAAGATTTTCCTTAGCAGCTTCACGCAGGAATCTGTCAGCCTCATGCTCTGAAACAACAACAGCCATACGCTCCTGTGATTCGGAAATAGCTATTTCCGTACCGTCAAGACCATCGTATTTTTTAGGAACTGCGTTTAAATCAATATCCAGACCGTCTGTCAGTTCACCTATTGCAACGGAAACACCGCCTGCGCCGAAATCGTTGCATCGTTTTATCATTTGCGTAACAAACGGGTTGCGGAAAAGTCTTTGTAATTTGCGTTCTTCCGGAGCATTGCCTTTCTGAACCTCCGCTCCGCAGGATTCAAGAGATTCGACTGTATGGGATTTTGAAGAGCCTGTAGCGCCGCCGCAGCCGTCACGTCCTGTCTTTCCGCCGAGAAGAATTACAACATCTCCCGGAACGGGGGCTTCTCTTCTGATATTTGACGCAGGAGCAGCGCCTAAAACAGCGCCGATTTCCATACGCTTAGCCATATATCCCGGATGATAAACCTCAGCTACATGGCCTGTAGCAAGACCTATCTGGTTGCCGTAAGA
>CAZINV010000105.1:0-3585 GCA_964540685.1 uncultured Ruminococcus sp. | reverse complement strand
AGGCTCATCATGGTATTATTTACGTTACTGCGATCCTAAAAATGACAATGAACTTGCATCTAAAGAAGCACTTGATTATTGGATGCCTGTTGACTGGTATAACGGAGGTATGGAACATACTACTCTCCATTTGCTTTATTCACGTTTCTGGCATAAATTCCTTTATGATATTGGCAAGGTAAGTACTAAAGAACCTTATATGCGTCGTACATCTCATGGCATGATTCTTGGAGAGGACGGTCAGAAGATGTCTAAATCACGAGGAAATGTTATCAATCCTGATGATGTTGTGGCAAGTTATGGCGCGGATACGCTTCGCCTTTATGAAATGTTTGTAGGAGATTTTGAAAAAACTGCTCCGTGGAGCACATCGAGCATTAAGGGCTGCAAGAGATTTCTTGATCGTGTATGGGCGCTGCAGGACGTTCTTATGGAAGGCGATGAGTATCGTGAAGATATAAAATCGAAGATGCATAAAACTATCAGGAAAGTTTCCGAGGATATTGAGAATCTCAAGTTTAATACGGCAATTGCAGCAATGATGGAGCTTCTCAATGATATTTCAGCGACAGGCGGTATAAACAAAGCGGAGTTAAATACGTTTCTCAGGCTTTTGAATCCGTTTGCACCCCATATTACAGAAGAAATGTATGAGACAAACTGCGGAGGCATTCTCAGCGAACAGTCGTGGCCAACGTATGATGAAGCTCTTTGCAAAGACCTGACTGTTGAGATAGCGGTTCAGATAAACGGCAAGGTAAAAACCAGGCTTATGATTCCTGTTGGGGCGGAAAAAGATACTGTTCTGGAAATGGCGGCTTCAGATCCTAAGATAATAGAGCTTATTGAGGGCAAAACGCTGATTAAAAAGATATATGTGCCAAATAAACTGGTTAATTTTGTAGCAAAATAACAAAAATGTTATAAGATAAAAAAACGTCTTGACAAGGCAGTTAAAACATGGTACAATATAATATAACTTAATAAATGCAAGCTATATGAGAAACAGAGAGAAGTATCCCGAAAGTCTTAAAATGACAGATTCGGTGGTATAGGTCGGAAAGGAGTTCTGCTCTTCTCTGATCATCCTCTGCCGTGGCGGCAAAGGGAGGGAAATGTAAGTGGCAGAAGTTCGTGTTGGCAAAAATGAATCTCTGGATACAGCGCTCAAGCGTTTTAAGAGATCATGTGCTAAGGACGGCGTGATTGCTGAAGTTCGAAAGAGAGAACATTACGAAAAGCCTTCAGTAAAGCGTAAGAAGAAGTCTGAGGCTGCTCGTAAGCGCAAGTATTGATATAATCTGCGATACAAGCATTGCGGACACACTGGAGAGTGTGTCCGCTTTTTGCAGCATGTCACAGGAGGAATATGTTTTATGCTTTTAAAAATTGATATAGCTCTTAATACAATATGCGATTTGTCAGCGGAGCTTTTAAAAGAACACAACATAAAAGGGCTTCTTTTAGATCTTGACAATACCCTTACTACACATGATAATCCCAGACCTGCTGACGGCGTACCGGAGTGGATACTGCAAATGAAATCAGGCGGAATAAAAATGTGTATTGTTTCAAATAATCATCCGCCCAGAGTAAAGCCTTTTGCAGATCTTCTGGGACTGGATTTTGTTTGCGAAAGCAGAAAGCCTTTATCAAAAGGGTTTTGCGAGGCAAAGGAAAAGATGGGACTTCCCTGGGACAGCCTTGCAGTTGCCGGAGATCAGATTTTTACAGATGTGCTGGGAGCCAGGCTGAAAAAGCTGAAATGTGTCTTTGTATTTCCAATAGAGCGCGAAAATACAAGGTTTTTCAGATTTAAGAGGAAAATGGAAGTGCCTTTTCTTCCAAAAGAACTTACAAAGCTAGAATAACGTCAATTAAAGAAAGGATAGATTGGTATGAAAAATATACTTGTGGTGCATGGACCTAATCTGAATCTTCTAGGAGAACGTGAACCCGGAATTTACGGCAGTACTTCTTTTGCGGAGCTTAATGCAATGATTCAGGAACGCGGTGAGAAGCTGGGAATGGAATGTGAGATTTTTCAATCAAACCATGAAGGAGCGATTATTGACAGGCTGCACGCGGCAAGGAAAGATTTTGACGGCGTTATTATAAATGCCGGAGCATATACGCATTATAGCTATGCGATTCATGATGCGATTCAGGATATACGTATTCCCGTTATAGAAGTGCATATCAGCAATATTTACGCGAGAGACGATTTTCGTTCAAAGTCCGTTATAAGTCCCGTATGCAAAGGAACCATTGCAGGATTTGGCATAAACAGCTATTTCCTTGCGCTTTATGCAATGGCGGAAATGTAAGGTGCCATTATGAAAAAGCATATAGAAAGACTTATGGAAATGCTTCCGCATGAATCTGACTGCGCTATTATCACTTCAGATGTCAACAGAAGATATTTTACAGGAATGCAGTCTTCTGCGGGAACGCTTCTCTGTTTTAGAGAAAACGCCTATCTTATAATAGATTTCCGATATATTGAAAAGGCACGAAATATTGTTAAAGATTGCACGGTTATTCAGCAGGGAGAACTCTATCCGCAAATAAAGGCACTTCTCAGAAAGCACAATGCAAAAAAAATTTCAGTGGAATCGGCGGAGCTTACATTAAGCAATTTTTCTCAAATGCGTGAAAAATTAGGAAATGAATGGGAAATTGATGCTTCAAATGATTTGAGCCGTGCTATTTATGCCTGCCGTACAGTTAAAGACAAAAAGGAAATTGAAAAGATTCAAAGTGCGCAAAAGCTTGCCGAGGAGGCTTTTTCTCACATTCTTGGATTTATCCATGAGGGAGTTACGGAACGAGATATTCAGCTTGAGCTTGATTTTACAATGCTTAAACTTGGTGCAGAGGCACTTTCATTTCCAACTATTGCTCTTACAGGGGCAAATACCTCTATGCCTCATGGAGTTCCGTCCGGCAGATGCAAAGTCAGAAACGGCGATTTTGTACTTATGGACTATGGCGCTGTTGTGGATGGGTACCACAGCGATATGACTCGTACTGTTGCAGTGGGTCAGCCTGATGATGAGATGAAAAATGTTTACAATATTGTCCTTGAAGCACAGGAGAAAGCGATTCGCAAGGTGAAGGCAGGCATTACAGGCAGGCAGCTTGACGGTATAGCAAGAGAGTATATTGCAAAGGCAGGTTTTGGTGAAAACTTCGGGCATTCTCTGGGACATGGTGTCGGAATGGAAATTCATGAGTATCCAAACGCATCGCCGCTTGCATCATCTCCTTTGCACAGCGGTAACGTTATAACGGTAGAACCCGGGATTTATATTGAAGGGAAATTCGGCGTAAGAATAGAAGATTTTGTACTTGTTACAGAAGATGGATGTGAAAATTTTACTCATGCGCCTAAAAATATGATTATTTTGTAGAGTATAAGAAATTTTTCTGTAACAGGTATTGCCAAAACGTTTTTTTTGTAGTATAATATAATATATTATGTGTTTCGCTTATAGTGCAAGCGGAAATACTATGTTAACGGAGGTTAAATTATGATTTCAGCAGGCGATTTCAGAAACGGCGTGACCTTTGAGCTGGACGGAC
>CAZINV010000104.1:0-3603 GCA_964540685.1 uncultured Ruminococcus sp. | reverse complement strand
GTTGTCAATTACCATTGTAAACATTTCGTCAAGCCCGTCCGCATAGGCATCAATACCGTTGTCCGTATCCATGTAAATTGTATTGTACAGCTCCGTCACAAAATAGAACCCATAGTATGTATCGGGATACTGCGCCTTATAGGTGTTATACAACTCCGTTGTGATACGGTTGCACTGCTCCATGTAGGCACGGTTCGCTTCACGTCCTGCCTCCGAGGCAATATCACTGTTCCAGCCACAATCCAATCCCATGCCCAGATAGAGCTTTATGTCGTACTTATCGCAGTAATATAGAAGCGGACTGACCGCATCATAGGCAAAGCCGTCCTGTAGTTCGGGAAGTTCAGAGGGATAATAGACCGTCCAGCTGTCATCGGTATTTTGATTGGCAACATCACCCATGATGAGGTATTCTATGCCGATATCCTTCAAAGCCTGCATTTCTGCGTCCCATTGCGCCTCATCGTAAGTCATATAAAGCCATGGCTGGATAAAGGTTCCGTTCACGGCAGTTACGTGGCTTTTTGTCACTTCTGCTGAGACCGGCAGAGGGAAACTCCATGCTGTCAGTAAACATACACCCGCTACTAATGCAGACAAGAATTTTTTTATCATCATATAATCTCCTTTGTTCATATATTTTCATGTTCAATCCTATGTGACGTATCGCAAATGATAACGCATGGAATATGAAATTTTCCTGTGATTTTCAGCGTATTTCTTACAACGGGACAGCCGTCTGCGTCGATGTGTATTTTCATATTTATGATTTTCCTTCGTAATGTAGTTCATGTATTGCCCCCTTATGATTTCAGCCGCATTGTCTATATAAATCAAGCATTCAATTCTATTGGCACAGTTCTTGTGATTTCCAGACTATCAGGTGTTACCGCACACTCGTAAGCGAGAATATGTACTCCCTTTTCAGCCGCATATCTCAGAGTATCTCCGAATTTCCTATGCGTCGCATCATTTGGAGTAAACATCTTCATTCCCGACATCTGGATCACAAACAGCACATAACTGTGATAACAATTTTCCATTGCTCTGACAAGCTCATTAAGATGCTTTACTCCCCTCTCGGTAGGTGCATCCGGAAATGAAGCTATCCCCTCATTTTCAAGCGTTACACCCTTTACCTCAACAAAACCTTTTTCACCGTTTTTATCCTCGATATAAAAATCAAAACGTGAGTCACCATATATTTTTTCAGGGCGAATCACCGTCAGTTCCGATATATTTGGCAATTTTATAATGCCATTTTCCAAAGCCTCTCTTACGACTTTATTTGGAGCCTGAGAGTCCATATTTATCAATAAATTTCTTTTTCTGATTGCGATTAGATCGTATAACAGCTTTCGTTTCCCCTGTCGGTAACTGAAATCCTCCAGATAAACAACAGCATCGGAAACAAGCAATTCACGGCATCGTCCTGTATTTTTGACGTGAACTGAAACTTTTTCTCCGTTCAGAAGAACCTGTGCAACAAAACGATTCGGACGTGAAACAAACTTTGCAGTAACTACCTTTTCGTACTTCATGCTATCATTCTCATCATAATTTCATCGCCATGCTCTTTCAGCCATATTTTCTGCTTTTCATAATCAGGCAGAACCCTTCTGACTTCTTCCCAGAATTGCGGTGAGTGATTCATTTCTTTTCTGTGGCACAATTCGTGTACTACCACATAATCCAGCACATCCGCTGGCATCAGCATCAGCAGACAATTGAAGTTCAGATTACCTTTACTTGAGCAACTGCCCCACCTGCTTTGCTGATTGCGAATCGTAATACGTCCATAAGTCACCCCGACTAATGGAGCAAAATAAGCGGCTCGTTTCGGAACGACTTCCAATGCCTTATCAGCAAGCTCATGTATTTCCTCCATTGTTAAAGGTTTTATCTGCGACATTTGTTGCTGACGTTCCTTGACTGCCTGCAAATGTTTATCGATCCAACCAGACTTCTGATGCAATAATTCTTTAATCTGAGCGTCTTTCATCTGCATAGGTGCTTTCAGCTCAATGCTTCCGTCTGGTTTGATTTGCAGGGATATTGTTTTTCTTTTGCCTTTTGTGATTTTTATGTTTTCCATACTACATCACTTTCTTAATCAGTTCTTCTTTCACATATCGCAAGCTACAGTTAATGGAGCTGTAGTATTTTGGTTTATTCTGTATTTCAGCTTTCTATCAGAAACTTCTTGCAGGTCTCTTCCATAATTGCCCTTGCTTCCTCCAGAGGTTCGTCAAGCTCACAGACTGCAGCATGATAGTGACCGCCGCCGCCATGAATTGCGCAGATCTCATTTGCAGAGATATTACCGCTTGTCCGTGTTGAACAGCGTGAACGATCGTCTGGCAGTTCACGTACTGTGACACCGATCAACATTTCCTCGTACTGCTCTACATAGGAATTGATGCCCTCCAGCTCTGAATCTGCAATATTTGCAGCCTTCAGATCGTCCAGCGTTATAATGCCGGTTATGAGCTTATCATCACAAGAAAAGTGCAAACTGTTTTTCAGAAAATCCTCTATCATGCGCCTACCTTTGGATTTTACAAAAATGTTTCTTCTGCTGATCTCATATGTATCTGCACCAAGTTTGGTAAGTGCCGCCGCTGTCTCAAAGCTCTGCACACTGGTGTCAGACGTCTGAAAACAGCGTGTATCTGTCACAAGTGCTGTATACAATAGGTCAGCGATCTGTTTTGTAATCGTGATATTCATTTCTTTCAGTAGCTTGAAAATAACCTCGCTGCAATCTCCGCAATCCTCCTCGACATATTTGAAATCAGCGTCAATGGAGTTATTGCAATGATGATCTATACAGAACGTGAAATGCTTGTCAGCGTAATTTCCCATGCGCTGCGGAGAAACAGCATCTACGGAAATATAGATCGGTTCAGTCACGGTATCCTGCGGAACTTCATTTGTCATGAGCTGATGTATCTGCGGTACGGAATCTCTGCCGACCACTTTGCAGCGTTTGCCCATAGACTGCAAACCGAGAGATAATGCAAATGACGAGCCGATACAGTCACCATCGGGGCGGATATGATATACGATGACGTATTCATCGTATATACATAATTTTTCAGCCATTTTTTTGATTGTTACGAGCATCCATCTCACACTCCTAATATCTCCAAAGTTTTCTCATCCTCATTCCCACGGCAGAACTTATCAAGCACTTTTTGAAACAATTCCTGCTCCGGTGCAGCGTGTTTGAACAGTGTCATGCAGGAACGAACCTTAAATGCGTCCGTATAGCCGAATACTGCCATCGGATCGTCAGTTTCAATATCCAGTAGAGTTTCTGTTATTTCTATTAGTCTTGCGCCGAGGATAGGATGTGCGTAGTAGTCCTTGGCTTCAGACAAATCTTTAATAGAAAAATACGCAGTCGTACCGCTAAGTCCTAAGCCTTGAATCTGTGGAAACACATACCAAATCCAGTGAGACACCTTCTCACCTTGCTTTATTTCCTGTAAAGCCGTCTGATATGTTTCACCAAAGCTGTAGCCATGATCTTGTGCATCAATAAACTTCTGCAAATCCGTCAATCTCAGTTCAATGCCAAGAACGCCGTACTGCTCCTGC
>CAZINV010000103.1:0-3605 GCA_964540685.1 uncultured Ruminococcus sp. | reverse complement strand
GCTTTTATATATCTTATGAAAGCAGTATAGATGAAGCAAGGAAGATAATCTTAAATGCAGTATCTTCCTTAGAAGATGCTTTAAATGAACCTGAGCCTGAAGTGATGGTAGCTGCCCATGGAGACAGCTCTGTAGAGCTTGCTCTCAAAGTGTGGACTGCTACGGAAAATTACTGGAATGTTTATTATTCCCTGATGGAAAATGTGAAGAAAGACTTCGATTTAAATGAAATTTCTATCCCATATCCTCAGATTGACATTCATAAAAGGTAACTTTTAGAACTTTTTATGAATTAAATGTAAATAATAAAAAATAGTATTGACAAATAGGTAGTTTATGGGTATAATATAAGTATCCTTTCTTAAAAATTTTTTCATAAAAATCCCCTTACTAAAGCGCACATTGGTTCCTTCCAATGTGCGTTTTACTTTTGCTTTATTTGTGATAATAAAAAGGAGCCGCAGCGTGCGGCTCTTTCTTATTTTAAATAAGTTTTTGAGTTACTTCAATGTGTCCCACGAAGTATTAATACCGGCAGTGCTGTATGCATAGTAACTGAGAATTGCAGTTGCGTCAGATAAATCAATGCTGCCGCCGGAACTCATGACTTGGGATTCAGTGTCAATATCGCCTAAGAAGAACGAAAGTGTGGGGGTAAAGCCGGAATTGTCAACAGGCAGAGAAGGTTCAAGACCTGCTATTGATTCAGCGTAATATTGCAATGCAGCTGTTGCATCGGAAAGGTCAACTTTACCGTCAAGATCCATGTCCCCTTTTTTCCCGATGAGCACTTTCAGGCTGATTTCGTTATCGCCCCATGTCAGAGGAGTATCTCCGCAGTACATAGGAATATCTCCGATGAAATAACTATTTGAAGATTTATTTATAATATCACTGGGAGATACAGCGCCGTTAACTGCACCGGTGACATCCTTTGCGCTTTCCGAAGTGCCGTCTGAATAAGCAATGTCGCATATGTAATCAAAGTTTGTAGAATAACCGGAAATAATCTTTGTATCTTCGGCGAAATAGCAGGCATATACAGGCATAGAGCTTCCGGTTTTCATATCCGCTTTTTCGACTCCCACAGCTACAGCTGCAGGCTGATAGTTTATGGAAAGATGTGTTGAGGAATCGCTTAAATATGCATATAAGTCGCAGTATATGCTGTCAAGACCAATGCTGTAAATGCCGCAGGTTGTGCCTGCTTTAAAGAAAGCGTCCGACTGTATAATAGGGAAATCATCTGAATTGCCGAGGAATGAGGATTCAGATGATAAATCCGCTACCCAGCTGTATTTATTATTGCTGTCAGGGATATAATCGCCGTTATTAAGAAGCTCAGGCTGATAATATGAAATAATGCCTGTAGCAGTAGTTACATCATAGTGGTCGCTGTATACGTCAGCGTAAGTGAAAGTGTAAGTGGCAGAGCCGTCAGTATTTATGGTAAGAGGGCAGACCACCTCATGAGAAACGTTATCATTAGGGCGATCGCCGTTTTCATCTATGTAATATTTTCCGGGCATTTTAAGCGTTACAGTGTCATTGCCGCTGTATTTGATGAGATTCCCTGCAATAGGGTCAACGCAATAATCGCGGACAGTACAGATAAATGAATTTGTGCTGTAAACATTATCGCTTAATTTTCCGAAACAGAAAGGCTTATAGGCCGTAATGAAGCTTGTGCCAAGGCAGCTGTAGGTTTCTTCTGTATAGGTTTTGCTCGGGTTAATAATGTTTCTCATGTAAATCTGAGAATCGGCAGTAAGCCCGATCTGTGCGCTGGCTATATTGAGGCTGCTCGGAATAGAGCCTTTTATATATGCTGAAATGTTTACAGAGGCATTTCCGGAAGCTGCTTCTTCGGCAGAAAGTGCGTATTTGCTGAGCTGCAAGTTTTCTGTGTAGACAGGGGCTTCCTCGGCATTTGCCGGGATAGACATAGCAGCTATTAATGACAGCGAAGCAAGTATTGAAATTATGCTTATTGATTTTTTCATAATTTCCTCCTTTAACTAAAATATATTTACATTATAACAGATTTCAATAAGTAAATCAACTTTTTTCACGTAGTTTTCAAATTTTACCAGTTAGGATGCAATGTCGACAAAATAATATCTAAACGCCGAAAAGAATATAAAAGCCGTGTTTCTTTGTTCTTTCGTTTTTGGAATATATATGTTATGCTGTAAGTACAACATCTGCAAAGGACAAAATGCAGGGAAGGAGTAATTTTATGGCAGCAGGAAAACGGGAAAGCAGAATGATTTATATGGAAGTGTACGGCGTTAACCGTATAATCTATCGTGTTACAATAGGCACGGCAAAGCGCAGAGGCAGAGAAGTAACTGTTTATGGTGTATCGCTCGAAGATATGAGAACCGGACAATGCGAAAGTCTTGAAGACTTCTCTGAGGATATTGAGAGTACGCTTCAATTTGCAGGCGATCTTATACATAAGCGGGTAAGTCCCAACGGGCTTTACAACGAAGCGCTGAGGCATCTTAGATTCAGTCCGGAATATATGATGACCGTTTAAAGCAAAAAAAATGGAAAAATCTCTTGCTATTTGATATGAAATGTAGTATAATTAAAATGTTGATTTTAAATCGGAGCGGCGCTCCGTCAAGCTCGCTTGAAAATGAAGCTTGCGAACGATTGCAGCCTTCGCGGGAAGCGTTAGCTCCTCAGGGCTTTCAGTGTGAAATTATCACTTCCGCTGAAATTCTGAATTGTTCCTGCTGCCTAATAGGACGCAGGTGTCCGGCTGGCATCTCTGCAAAGCAGAGGCATCAGCGTGACGACAGGTGAGAAGGAAACATCGGCGAATAGGTTATATTAAAAAAGGAGATTACATTTATGTATCAGGATATGATGGACAGCATCAGTTTTGTAGGCAAGTATGACCCTGAGGTAAGTGCAGCAATGCAGCAGGAGCTTGCAAGACAGAAGAGAAATCTGGAACTTATTGCCAGTGAGAATATTGTTTCTCCGGCAGTTATGGCCGCTATGGGCAGCGTACTTACAAATAAGTATGCAGAGGGTCTGCCTCATAAACGCTATTACGGCGGCTGCGAGTATGTAGACATTGTGGAAGAAATAGCTATTGAACGTGCTAAGCAGCTATTTGGCGCAAAGTACGCAAATGTTCAGCCTCATTCAGGCGCTCAGGCTAATACTGCAGTATATTTTGCACTGCTTCAGCCGGGCGATACGGTTCTTGGCATGAGTCTTGCCCACGGAGGACATCTTACCCATGGCAGTCCGGTAAACATTTCCGGTAAATACTTTAACTTCGTTTCCTATGGTTTGGGAGATGATGAGGTAATTGATTATGACAAGGTGCAGGATTTGGCAAATGAACACAAGCCTAAGCTTATTGTAGCTGGAGCAAGCGCATATCCGAGAATTATTGATTTTGAGAGGCTTTCCGCAATTGCAAAGTCTGTAGGCGCTTATCTTATGGTAGATATGGCACATATTGCAGGTTTGGTGGCAGGAGGACAGCATCCATCGCCGGTGCCTTTTGCAGATGTCACAACTACTACAACTCATAAGGCTCTCCGGGGACCAAGAGGCGGTCTGATTCTCTGCAATGATGA